>JABDJG010000468.1 GCA_013002595.1 Hyphomicrobiales bacterium
GGCGCCAGTAGATGACGTTGGTGATGAAGGCGGCCTGGCTGGCATCGCTGTTGGCGCGATCAAGCCCGATCGCCGCCAGCATTTTGTCGAGCAATTGCCCCGAGCGCCCAACGAACGGCTTGCCCTGAATGTCCTCATCCCGGCCCGGCGCCTCACCGATGAACATGACGCGGGCTTGCCGATTGCCGTCGGCATAACAAAGATTGCTCGCAGTGCGCTTGAGCGGGCAGGCATCGAAGGTTTGAAGCGCCTGTTCAAGATCATCGAGCGTTTCGCATGAGGCAGCAATAAGCCTTGAATCCTGCACCGATTGTTCGGTGCTGACCGGCGGTTGCACCGGGCGCGATGGACGTGCGCTCTTTGCCACGGCCACCACTGGTGCTGCCTCAAGGGCTTGTTGTTTGTGCAATCGTTCAGCGCTTGCGGCAAACCGGTCGACCGGTTCATCACCGGTCGTTTCATCTGCACCCATGTCGACCAGCCAGGCCAGATGGTCCAAGGCTTGATCGGCAGTAATGTCTTTGGTGTCGTTCATTTTAAGCATTGTCGCATCTGGACCGGACGATCGCACGCCTGTGGCAAAAACCGGCATATTGCAACGTGCGGCCAGCCAGTATAACAGGCGCAGGGAATATGCACATGCCCTGCATAGAGCAGCCTGTGCACAATTGGCAGATCAGCCAAGGCGGAGAATACAGTCATGAGCGAACAACCCATCGAACGCGAAAGCATGGAATACGACGTGGTGATCGTCGGTGCTGGCCCGGCAGGCCTTGCCGCCTCGATCCGTTTGAAACAGCTGGCCGAGGCCGCCGGCAGCGAAATCAACGTTTGCGTGCTGGAAAAGGGCTCCGAGGTCGGCGCCCACATCCTGTCTGGCGCCGTGGTCGACCCGATCGCCCTCAATGAATTGATCCCCGACTGGAAAGAAAAGGGTGCACCGCTCAACACGCCGGTCACCGAGGACCGGTTTTATGTTCTGGGGCCCTCAGGCCAATTGCGCCTGCCGAACTTTGCCATGCCGCCGCTGATGAACAACCACGGCACTTATGCTGTCTCGCTCGGCAACGTGTGCCGCTGGCTGGCCGAACAGGCAGAAGGCATGGGCGTTGAGATCTATCCCGGCTTTGCCTGCTCGGACCTGGTCTACCGCGATGATGGCTCGTTTAAAGGCGTCGTTGCTGGTGTCATGGGCCTTGGCAAGGACGGCAAGCCGAAGCCCGACTACGAGCCCGGCATGGAACTGCACGGTAAATATGTTTTCATCGCCGAAGGCGTGCGCGGCTCGCTCGCCAAAATCCTGATCGACAAGTTCGACCTGGCAGCCGACAGCGATCCTCAAAAATTCGGCCTCGGCATGAAGGAGCTCTGGGAGATCAAACCGGAGAACCATAGGCAGGGCCAGGTCACCCACACGATGGGCTGGCCGCTCGGCACCAGAACCGGCGGCGGCTCGTTCATGTATCACCTGGAAGACAATCTGGTGTCGATCGGCTTCGTGGTGCATCTCAACTACGAAAACCCGCATCTGTTTCCCTATATGGAATTCCAGCGCTTCAAGCATCACCCCCTGATCTCAGATGTGCTCGAGGGTGGCCGCCGCATTGCCTATGGCGCCCGCGCCATCACCGAAGGCGGCTTCCAGTCTGTACCCAAGCTCACGTTCCCGGGCGGCGCGCTCATCGGCTGCTCTGCCGGCTTCGTCAACGTGCCGCGCATCAAGGGCTCGCACAACGCCATGAAGACCGGCATGATGGCCGCCGAGGCCGCTTTTGCCGCCATCGGCAAGGGCCGCGAGGCAGACGAGTTGACCGATTACACGGCAGCCTATGAGAACTCCTGGGTCTATCAGGACTTGAAGCGGGTCCGGAACGTCAAACCGCTGTGGTCCAAGCTCGGCCTCATCGGCGGTCTGGCCGCCGGCGGTCTCGACATGTGGACCAATCAGCTGTTCGGTTTTTCCCTGTTCGGCACCATCAAGCACGATAAGCCCGATCACGCTGCGACCAAACCGGCGGCCGAATGCAAGAAGATCGACTACCCGAAACCCGATGGTGTCCTGTCCTTTGACCGCCTGACCAATGTCTCCTTCTCGGCCACCAATCATGAGGAGGACCAGCCGGTCCACCTGAAACTCAAGGACGACACCATCCCGATCGCCCACAACCTGCCGAAGTTCGCCGAACCGGCGCAGCGTTATTGCCCGGCCGGCGTCTACGAGGTGCTGGAAGACGAGGCCGGCAAGCCGCGCTTCCAGATCAACGCCCAGAACTGCGTCCACTGCAAGACCTGCGATATCAAGGACCCGGCCCAGAATATAAACTGGTGCGTCCCGCAAGGCGGCGAGGGCCCGAACTACCCGAACATGTAGGGATCAGGTCGGATCGGGTGCGTCGCTGTTTGCGATTGAACCGAAAGCTATAGGCGTTCTTTAACGCCAGCAAATATGGCAAGTACAGTCGAGGCCATCCCATATCTGGATCATTCCCGGCGCGCAATGAGTGCCTGAAAACCTTGCGTTCCTGGTTTGCGGCGGTTATGCCTGTTCACCATGTAGTGTGCTATGCTGTTGATACGGCATGTTTTTGCCTTTTTTATACCGCATCGTCAAATTTGCCTTTGGTAACAATAGGCAAGTATTGTCGGCGTTGGGAATGGGAGCCGAGTTTGTGAAGCGTATTGTAGCAACATTGCTGTTGTTGGTTTTGGCGTGGGCTCCAGCACATGCCGAAGTCAAGGAAGGCGACTGGACCACGGCTCCCGCCGTGAAGCCGAACATTGCGCCCGGTGCTGTCGACAAGAACAAGGCAACCCGCCCCAGCCTCAACATTACCCAGCCCGATCTGCAGGTCGAAACGCCGACCTATCTTTTGGCGCCAGCACCGACGCGCAAGGCTGCGCCGGCCGCCAGGAAGAAAAAGAAGGTCTTGCACCGCAAGCCGGTGTCGATCGTGAGCAAAAAGAAGCGTGTAAGAAAGGCAAGAAAGAGAAAAAGGACAAAGCGGGCTTCGGTCGACAGAAAGCAAGTCGCCGAGGAGCTTTGGTGGCGCGAAACCGGTAATCCGGCTGTATTCGTCTTTCGTGATTGCCTGAACCATCACGCCGTACGGCTGCGCGAGCTGGCCGGCCCCGTTCCCGCACATGTGCAGATCGCCAAGGCAATGGATGAGACCTGCCGCACCGAATTTGACCAGATGGCGCGGATCATCGCCGGTCAGTTCGGCGAAGACGGTTTTCGCAAGCTGTCCGAGGAACTGATCGAGACAACCTTTGTGCCGGCCGCCAGCGCCGCGCAGTAGCCCGTCAAGCATGCGGCTGTTTGCTTATTATGAGCGCACAACTTGAACGTCCACAGGCTCTAGCTATTGCGCCTGCACTCGATTATGTGTGGAGTTGTCTAATTCATGGCTTGATTGCCATTTAATGGGGTTCCCATGAAGCAAGGAATTTTCGGTTCAGCATTCGCCGCCACTCTGGCATTTTTGTTAACCAGCGCATCACCCGCCTCTGCAGCAGCCCAGACCGATTTGGAATTCGAGCTCAATTCGCCGTCCGGCAACTATCTGGTCGGCGTCTTTGCCTCAAAGCTCCGCGACACCGATATCGCCGCGAAATACCTCGGCCGCGCCTTGTCTGATGACCCGGACAATCGCAATCTTGTCGAGCGGGCGTTCATCTTGTCGTTGTCATCCGGGTATATCGACCGCGCCGAGGCGCTGGCCGAACGGGTCGTGCGCTATAACAAGCGCCATCGCATGTCGCACATCGTGCTCGGCATGCGCGAAGCCCGCAAGAAACGCTTTGAGAGTGCCCGCAAACACTTCAAGCAGGCCGGCTACACGCCGGTAGGTGAGCTGACATCGGCACTTCTGGCCGCATGGTCTTATGCCGCGCAGGGCAAGGTTACCGAGACGTTCAAGGCGCTCGATGCGCTCGACAAGAACGATGCCTTCGGCAATTTCAAATTGTTCCATGGTGCCCTGATCGCCGATTTCCTCGGCCAGCCCAGCCGCGCCGACCAGACCTACAAGCAGGCCTACGAGCAGGCAGGAACGACGCTTCGGGTCGTGCAATCCTACGGTAACTATCTGCACCGCGCCGGCCGCACCGATGAGGCCAGCAAGGTTTTCAAGAAGTATCTCAATTCCAGCCGCCGAAGCCCCCTGGTGCAAGTTGCGTTGGATAAGCTCAACAACAAAGAGTCGCCCGGTAAGTTCATTGCATCGGCTGCCGAAGGCATGGCTGAATCGATGTTCTCGATCGCCAGCGCGTTGTCAGACGAGCAGAACATCGATGTGTCGCTGATCTATGTGCAACTGGCCTTGTCGATGCGCTCGGACTTCGATGTGGCCAGGGTGTTGCTTGGTGAGATCTACGAGGACACCAAACGCCATGCCAAGGCAGTTGAAACCTTCCAGTCGGTGCCTGCAACCTCTCCCTTGAAAGACAACGCCGAAATTCAGGCAGCCGTCAATCTTGACCACCTCGAGCGGACCGACGAGGCGATAAAGGCACTCAATGCGTTTATTGCCAGGAACCCGAAACACTTCGATGCCAATGTAACACTGGGCAACATCCAGCGGTCGCATGAAAAATGGGAAGATGCGATTGTCAGCTATTCGCGCGCAATCGAAGTTGTCCCCGAGATCAAGGAGAACCACTGGATACTGATGTATTTCCGTGGCATCGCCTACGAACGTGCCAAGAAATGGGACCTGGCTGAACCGGATTTCCTCAAGGCGCTGGAGCTCAAGCCGGACCAGCCCGCGGTGCTGAACTATCTTGGCTATTCCTGGATAGAAAAGGGCCTCAACCTCAAAAAGGCCATCGGCATGGTCGCCAAGGCGGTCGAGTTGCGGCCCAACGATGGTTATATCGTTGATAGCCTGGGCTGGGCGCATTACCAGCTTGGCGAATTCGAAGATGCCGTCAAACACCTTGAGCGTGCCGTCGAATTGCGACCTGAGGATCCGGTTATCAATGATCATCTTGGCGATGCCTACTGGCGGGTCGGCCGCAAGCTGGAGGCAAAGTTTCAATGGCGCCATGCCAAGGACAACAAGCCAATCGAAAAAGATCTCAAGATCATCGAGGAAAAACTGCTGAAAGGCATGCCCGATCTTGAAGAGCCGGCACCTTCGGCCAACGGAAGTCAGCCTCCGTCCAAGTCGTAACCGACCGGCCGGTGACCGTCACTGAATCCATTACTGAAACCGCTCGCGCCAAGATCAATCTGGCGCTGCATGTCACTGCGCGGCGAGGAGACGGTTATCATGAACTTGACAGTTTGGTTGCCTTTGCCGCCATCGGCGATGAACTGACCATCACGCCGGCCAGCCGGACAACGTTGCAAATCACCGGCCCATTTGCCGCTCAATTGACCGGTGCCGATGGCAACATCGTGCTCGATGCGGTTGAGGCAATGCGGCAAGCCTGGCCGCACCAGTTTGCGCCTGTCGCCATCAGCTTGACCAAGAAACTGCCGGTTGCCTCCGGGATCGGCGGCGGCTCGGCCGATGCGGCTGGCGTCTTGCGCGGCCTGCAACAGCTCTTCGGACCGGTCGAGGAGCGCGCCAGACTGAAAAAAATAGCTCTCCAACTCGGCGCCGATGTGCCCGTTTGCTGTCTGCAAAGGGCCTGCCGTATGAGCAGTATCGGCCAGCAGCTGGAGGTGCTTGGCGATGGTCCTTCGTTCGCTGCCGTCATGGTCAATCCGGGCATTGCCGTTTCGACCCCCGAGGTGTTCGCCGCGCTCGGCCTGATGCCCGGCACACCGGCAATGCCTGGCCTGCCACCGTTGCCGGCCACGCCAGCGCGCCAGGACTGGATTGGCTGGCTGGCGCAGTGCCGCAATGATTTACAGGCACCGGCGATCTCGCTGGTGCCCGAAATCGATGTTGTATTGAAGTCAATTGGCGCGGCGCCCGGCTGCCTCATGCATCGCATGTCAGGCTCCGGTGCGACCTGTTTTGGCGTGTTTGAGGACCAAAGCAGTGCTCAAAGAGCCGCCGATGAACTCAGTGCGCTCAACAAAAACTGGTGGGTCCGTGCAACCACCATTGCGTAGCAAGCCCCGGATCAGGACTTCAATGAGCTCTTGAGATACAGAACTCGATCGCGTCAAGCAGCGCCGACTTGTGCGGGCTGCTCGGGAAGATCGCCATTGCGTCGCGCGCGATGGCACCATAGTGGCGAGCCCGTTCGATCGTGTCGTGAATAGCATTGTGCTTGTCAACCAGAGCAACGGCGGTTTCCAGATCGTCATCATTCTGCCCGTTGCTTTCTAGCGTGCGCTTCCAGAACTCGCGCTCCTGCTCGCTGCCACGCCGGTAAGCGAGCACTACGGGCAGGGTAATCTTGCCTTCGCGGAAATCATCTCCGACCGATTTGCCGAGCAGGGCCTGCTTGCCGGAATAATCGAGTGCATCATCGACAAGCTGAAAAGCGACCCCAAGGTTGCGGCCGTAGGATTCCAGCGCCGCCTGTTCGTCCTTGGGCCGCGCCGCAACGACCGCACCCACTTCGGCGGCCGCGGCAAACAACGCAGCCGTCTTGGCCCCGATCACCTGAAGGTAGGCATCCTCGGTAGTCGATGTGTCATGCGAGACGGCCAGCTGCAAGACTTCGCCTTCGGCAATCACCGCTGCCGCATTGGCCAGGATCGCCAGCGCCTCCAGGTTCTTGGTCTCAACCATCATTTTGAACGCCTGGCCCAACAGATAATCGCCGACCAGGACGCTGGCCTGATTGCCCCAGATCAGCCGGGCGGCTTGTCTGCCACGTCTCAGGTCGCTTTCATCGACGACATCATCGTGCAGCAATGTAGCCGTGTGCATGAATTCGACAGCCGTCGCAAATTTAATGTGCGCATCGCCGCTGTAGCCGCCAAGCTGGGCCGCCGCGATTGTCATCATCGGGCGCAGGCGCTTGCCGCCGGAATTGACCAGATGTGCGGTCAGTTCGGGAATTATTTCAACATGAGATTGTGCATGCGCCAGAATGGCTTCGTTGACCCGCTCCATGTCGCCGGCAACCAATTCCATGAGCAGCTCCAGTCCGGCTCCCGAGCCTTCACCCTTCTCAAACGCAACAACAACTCCCATGAAACCGTCCTTGTGAAATGCCTGAAACTGAACATATGTAGTCAACTTGGCCGCCGCAAGCGCGACAGTTGGACGCTTGATTACAATTTGTTTACCATGTTCATGTCACAACTTGGCAATGAGTGGCTTGATCGGGACGGTTCCCCAGGTCCGGAATGCCAATATGGTGCCACGAGATTGGTGGATTCCGGTGAATGCAGGAACTTTTACGGTCTAACGATTTGGTTTTGTTGTCTTTTGTGACACACCTGCTGGATGAGGCTGGCATCGCACACATTACTTTTGACGTTCACACCAGTGCCGTAGAAGGTTCAATCGGGATCTTACCGCGAAGATTGATGGTTAATGGTGACGAATTAAATGAAGCAAGATGTGTGTTGCGTAACGCTTCGATAAGTTTTCCAGCGGCATAATTCGGAACTGTATGCCTATGACCGCCGCAGAACCCCTCACGGAGACGCCCCCGGCCTCAGCTGGAGCCGCCGTCCCCAACTCGCTTACCGATGATGCTTTTCTTGGAGGCAAGATTAGTATCTTGCAACCGGAAAAGGGTTTTCGGGCCGGAATTGATTCGGTCTTCCTTGCAGCCACGGTCCCGGCTGAACCCGGTGAAACGCTGTTCGAGGCCGGCATTGGTACGGGTGCAGCTGCACTTTGCCTTGCCGCACGCGTTGGTAATATCCACATTACCGGCGTTGAGATCGCGACCCGCTACGCGATGATGGCCGAACAGAATGCCAAGCGTAACGACCTTGACGGGTCGATCCGGGTCATCAAGGGTGATGTCAAGGATGCCTTGCGCCGTGATCTGGCCGCCTGGCCTGAACACGGCTCATTCAGTCACGCTTTTGCCAACCCGCCGTTCTTCGACAATGACAAGTCCACCAAGTCACCAAATTCGTTGCGCGCAGTTGCCAATTCTTTCGGTCCCGAAGATCTCGAACTTTGGGTCAAGGTGCTCGCTACCATGGTTACATTGCGCGGTACGGTCACGTTTGTTCATCGTGCAGAAGCGCTCGGCCGGCTGTTGTCCAACATGGAAGGCCGATTTGGAGACATCAGAATAGCGCCGCTATATGCCCGCGAGGGAATGGCGGCCTCACGGGTCATCGTGCAAGGGGTCAAGGGCGCTCGCGGACCCATGCAGCTGCTGCCTGGTCTGATCCTGCATTCAGCCGGGTCCCAGTTCACGCCGGAAGCCGAGGCCATTTTGCGTGACGGCCTGGCCTGGCGGCTGCGCTAATAGCCAACAAGCCTTGTCGAGGCGGGCGATCGCCCTTATGTCATGCCAGTCATGACAAAGCCCATCCCATTTCCATCCAGGCTGCTGCCAGCCCGGTTTCGTTCGTCCGCCAAAACCGTTCCACTGGTCCGCCTGCACGGCGCGATCGGCATCAATTCTCCGGTGCGTCAGGGATTGTCCATGGTCACAGTCAACCCGGTTCTGGAAAAGGCCTTCTCGGTCAAGGGTATTCCCGCGGTTGCGATTTCCATCAACTCGCCGGGCGGTTCACCGGTCCAGTCGAAGCTGATCCACGACCGCATCAGGCAGCTTGCAGCCAAGCACGAGGTCGAGGTTTACACGTTCTGTGAGGATGTTGCCGCTTCCGGGGGCTATATGCTCGCCATCGCTGGCGATGAAATTTATGCAGACCGGTCTTCGATCATCGGCTCGATAGGCGTTGTCGCTGCCGGATTTGGCTTTGTCGAGGCAATCAAGAAGCTGGGTGTCGAGCGCCGGGTCCATACTGCCGGCAAGAACAAGGCGATCCTCGATGCCTTCCAGCCGGAGAAAAAACAGGACGTTGAGCGCCTGAAGAAACTTCAGCTTGAGATTCACCAGGGCTTCATCGACCTCGTCCAGCAGCGCCGTGGCGCCAAGTTGCCGGATCAAGAAGGCGACCTGTTTACCGGTGCATTTTGGGCCGCGCCCGGTGCACACGAGCTTGGCCTGATCGACGGGCTTGGCAATCTGCACGAGGTGCTGGAGAAAAAGTTCGGCGATAAGGTCAAGATCAAACTGGTCTCCAAGCCGTCAGGCATGTCGCTTCGCCGTTTGTTCGGCGCAGGAGATACGAAGGAACAGGCCGGTATCAACGTAAATTTGAACCCGGATCTGGCTGAAGACCTTGTGCAATCCCTGGAAATCCGTGCATTATGGCAACGTTTCGGGCTATAATGCCGCTGAATTGATTTGAAGGAGACGTTGGGAAGATCGATATGCTGGCAAAAATCTTAACTGCAACATTGACCGCTGCCTTGGCGTATATGGTGATGCGTCAGATCAAACAGTACAATGACAAGGCCAGGGAACGGGTAAAAACCCGTCGATCCGACGACGGTGAACGTGTCGTCACCTTGCGCGAAGATCCAGATACCGGTGTGTTCCGCCCGTCCGAACACGATTAGAACAAATTTCTGCACAAGACATACTTTATGACCGCTTGACCGTGGCCATGATGAACCATAGGTTGCGCCAACTTTGACGTTGGCGCTACGAATCGGCGTTTGCCGTCCAATGTGCGGAAAAAACCATGGCGGCTGCAGACCTCAATCCGAAAATCTCTTTTCAGGATCTGATACTAACCCTGCATCAGTACTGGGCATCTTATGGCTGTGTGATACTGCAGCCCTATGACATGGAGGTGGGCGCCGGCACCTTTCATCCTGCAACAACGCTTCGCTCGCTTGGGCCAAAACACTGGCGCGCTGCCTATGTTCAACCGTCGCGTCGGCCGAGTGATGGCCGCTACGGCGAAAACCCCAACCGCCTGCAGCACTACTATCAGTACCAGGTTATCCTCAAGCCTTCACCGGAAGACCTGCAGGATCTGTATCTGGGATCCCTATATGCCATCGGCATCGACCGTCATAATCACGATATCCGGTTTGTCGAAGACGACTGGGAAAGCCCGACGCTTGGTGCCTGGGGATTGGGCTGGGAAGTGTGGTGCGACGGCATGGAAGTCTCGCAGTTCACCTACTTCCAGCAGGTTGGTGGAATTGACTGTTCTCCGGTTTCGGGTGAATTGACCTACGGGTTGGAGCGACTGGCGATGTACGTTCAGGGCGTCGACAATGTATATGACCTGAACTTCAATGGCGGCGAAGGGGACGAGCGGGTCTCCTACGGCGACGTCTTTTTGCAGGCCGAACAGGAATACTCCCGGTATAATTTCGAAGAGGCCAACACCGATGTGTTGCAACGCCATTTCGACGATGCTGAACAGCAGTGCAGGGCGCTGCTCGATGCCGGCAGCGATGGCGGTGCCATGCCATTGCCGGCCTATGATCACTGCATCAAGGCCTCGCATGTTTTCAATCTGCTTGACGCGCGCGGCGTCATATCGGTCACTGAGCGCCAGGCTTACATTCTACGTGTCCGCGATCTGGCCAAAGGATGCTGCGAAGCATGGCTGCGGACCGAAGCGGGCGGCGCACAACTAGGAGAAACAACATGAGCGATCAGCCACTCGTTGCTCAAAAGGCCCCGTTTCCGGTCGAGCTGGAGGCAGGCAAGAGCTATTATTGGTGCGCCTGTGGCAAATCGAAGAACCAGCCGTTCTGTGACGGCAGTCACAAGTCCACCAGCTTTGAACCGGTCAAATACACCTGCGAACAATCCGGCCGCAAGTTTCTGTGCGGCTGCAAGATGACAAATCGCCAGCCATTTTGCGACGGAACTCATAAAGAACTCTAATAGAAGAAGACTGGTTTTAACGGGTCGCCCATGCCGGAATTATTTATAGAACTGCGCTCGGAAGAGATCCCTGCCCGTATGCAGAAACGGGCATCGGACGATCTTTGCCGGCTGGTCACAGACGGGCTGACGGCGGCCGGGCTCGAGTTCGGAGAAACTGAAACACTGGCAACACCGCGGCGTATCGCGCTGTCGGTCGCCGGTCTTGCCAAGACGACGCCCGATATCAAGGAAGAGCGCAAAGGGCCGCGCACCGATGCTCCCGAAAAGGCCATCGAGGGATTTTTGAAATCTGCCGGCGTCAGCCTGGAGGATTGCGAGGTCGTTGAAAGCAAGAAGGGCTCGTTCTATCTCGCCAATATTGCCAAACCGGGCCGTCCGACCCCCGACGTGGTCGCTGAACTGGTGCCTGACGTCATCAACAAGTTTCCCTGGCCCAAGTCGATGCGCTGGGGCGCAGGCAGCTTGCGCTGGGTACGACCGTTGCAGTCCATTATCACAACCTTCGGCGGCAAGGTCGTCCCGTTCGAGATCGGCACGCTGATTTCGGGCAACAAGACGGTCGGTCATCGTTTCTTGTCCAAGGGCGACGTGCGGGTCAAGGGCCTGAAGGATTACAAATACAATCTGCACCTGGCCAATGTTGTCGTTGATCCGCTCGAGCGCTCCGATACCATCCGCTCCGACGCCAACAAGCTGGCCCGGCGACACAAACTACAGCTTGTCGAAGACGAGGCCCTGATCCATGAGACCGCAGGTCTTGTTGAATGGCCGGTGGTCCTCATCGGCAGTTTCGACAAGTCATTCCTCGATGTTCCGCCTGAGGTCATTATCGCCTCCATCAAGTCGCATCAAAAATGTTTCGCGCTGCGCGACAAAGCCGGCGACCTCGCCAGCCGCTATCTCATGGTCTCCAATCTCCTGGCAACCGATGGCGGCAAGAAAATCATCGAGGGCAACAACCGGGTCATCGCCGCACGGCTTGCCGATGCAAAATTCTTTTGGGACCAGGACAAGAAGCACAGTCTCGAAGAGCGCTTGGGCGAACTCGAAGCCATTACGTTTCACGCCAAGCTGGGCAACCAGCGCCAGCGTGTGTCACGAATTGAGAAGCTGGCCGGTGAGATTGCCCGCGTCATCGGTGCCGATCCGCAAAAGGCTGAATTGGCCGCACGGCTGTGCAAGTCGGATCTCGTCACCGGCATGGTCGGCGAGTTTCCGGAGCTGCAAGGCATTATGGGCGGGCATTACGCGCGTGCCGAAGGTCTTGATGAAGACGTGGCGCACGCCATTGCAGAGCATTACAAGCCGCAAGGCCCGTCTGATTCAATGCCCGACGGCAAGGTCGCTCAGGCCGTCGCGCTGGCCGACAAGATCGATACGTTGCTCGGCTTCTGGGCCATAGATGAAAAGCCTACAGGCTCAAAAGATCCCTATGCCCTGCGCCGCGCGGCTCTCGGCGTCATTCGAATTCTGCTCGAGTGCGAGCTGCGGTTCCTGCTGGTCGACGGACTGGTCCCGGCCCACAGCCGCATCATTGGATCAGGTCTGGTGGAAGCTCAATCGTGCGCTGAAACCGGCACCTGGCGCTCGCATCCAGTGCCGGCGAGCCTGCTGGAGCTGCTTGGTTTCTTCGCCGACCGCCTCAAAGTCCACCTTCGCGACCAGGGCGCCCGCCATGATTTGATCGATGCGGTGTTCTCGCACGGCGACCAGGACGATCTGTTGATTATTGTCAAAAGGGTCAACGCACTCGGCAACTTCCTTGAAACCGAAGATGGCACAAACCTGCTGGCCGGCGTCAAACGCGCCACCAATATCTTGCGTATTGAGGAAAAGAACGAAGCAGAAAAGCCGCCAACGCGGCGCGTTGACATGACCGGCAAACCGGAGGCAAACCTTCTCGTCCAGAATGAGGAAAAAGCACTCAACCGCGCCGTTTCGGTTGCGGTGATAAACGCCCGCAAGGCCGTAAGCGATGAAAACTTCGAAGCTGCAATGCAATCCCTTGCCAAGCTGCGTTTACCAGTGGATGCGTTCTTCGACAAAGTCACTGTGAATGCAGACAACCCCAATTTCCGCGAAAACCGCCTGCGGCTGCTCAATATGATCCGGGCCGCGACGCTCGAGGTTGCAGATTTCTCCCGAATCGAAGGCTGACATTCAATTTTGGACCGCGGCGTTCGTTACCCTTGACGCGGGCGGCTAGCAAGGGTTTGTTGCACCGCAACACAAGTTAGTCGAGTCGCCCCAGGCGGCGACAATGAGCAGGGAAATCGCAATCATGGCTACCAGATGGGTTTACCGCTTCGGTGATGGCCAGTCCGAAGGCAGCGCTGAAATGAGGAACCTGCTTGGCGGCAAGGGCGCAAACCTGGCTGAAATGTGCAATCTGGGTATGCCGGTGCCGCCAGGCTTCACGCTGACCACCGAGGTCTGCACGGCCTATGTTGCCGGCGGCCGTGTTTTCCCGGAAGGTCTCGATCAGCAGATATCGGGTGCAGTGACCTATATCGGCGAACAGGCCGGCGCCAAATTTGGTGATGTGGACGCACCACTACTGGTGTCGGTCCGCTCAGGCGCGCGGGTATCCATGCCCGGCATGATGGATACGGTCCTCAATCTTGGCCTCAATGACGAGACCGTTGAAGGCCTGGCCACGGCCTCTGGCGACCGGCGGTTCGCTTACGACAGCTACCGCCGCTTCATCCAGATGTATTCGGATGTCGTGCTCGGTGCCGAGCATCATGAATTCGAGGACATTCTGGAAAACTTCAAGGACGAGCACGGCCATGGCCTTGATACGGACCTTGATGCCGATGAATGGATTGAGGTGATATCGCGCTATAAGACCTGCGTTGAAGAGGCAACGGGCGCACCGTTCCCGCAGGATGTTCATGTCCAGCTTATCGGTGCGATTGCGGCGGTTTTCGACAGCTGGCAATCAGCTCGCGCCATCACCTACCGCCGCCTCAACGACATTCCCGAAGATTGGGGCACCGCGGTCAACGTTCAGGCGATGGTGTTCGGCAACATGGGTGACGGATCTGCAACAGGTGTTGCCTTCACCCGCAACCCGTCGACTGGACAGAAAGAACTGTACGGTGAGTTCCTCGTCAACGCCCAGGGCGAGGATGTGGTTGCAGGTATTCGCACACCGCAGAACATCACAGAAAAGGCCCGCATTGAGGCAGGCTCTGATGCGCCGTCTCTTGAGCAATTGATGCCTGAGACTTTTGGCCAGCTAACGACGATCTTTGACAAGCTGGAAGCGCATTACCGCGACATGCAGGATCTTGAGTTCACGATCCAGGATGGCAAATTGTGGATGCTGCAGACCCGCTCGGGCAAGCGCACCGCAAAGGCGGCACTCAAAATCGCCGTGGACATGGCTGAGGAAGGCCTGATCAGCCGGGCTGAAGCTGTTTCGCGCATCGATCCCAACTCTCTAGACCAACTGTTGCATCCAACCCTTGATCCTGGTGCCGAGCGTGAAATTCTGACCAGCGGCCTGCCGGCCTCGCCAGGTGCTGCATCCGGTGAGATCGTCTTTGATTCAGACGAAGCCGAAAAGCTGAAAGCTGCCGGCCATCGGGTCATTCTGGTGCGTGTTGAGACATCGCCGGAGGATATTCACGGCATGCATGCGGCCGAAGGCATTCTGACTACCCGCGGCGGCATGACCTCTCACGCAGCCGTCGTGGCGCGCGGCATGGGCAAGCCGTGTGTGTCGGGCGCCGGGTCGATTTTTGTCGACTATGCCAATCAGCAGCTGACAAGCGCCGGCCGTACCTTGCAAAAGGGCGACACGATCACCGTTGACGGTTCCACCGGCCAGGTAATCAATGGCCTGGTGCCAACGGTCAAGCCGGAGCTGTCTGGTGATTTCGGCACCATAATGGCCTGGGCCGATGAGATCCGTAAACTGGGGATCCGGGCCAATGCCGATACACCCGCAGATGCCCGCACAGCGCGCGAATTTGGCGCAGAAGGCATCGGTTTGTGCCGCACCGAGCATATGTTCTTTGATGCCGAACGCATAGCAGCGGTTCGCGAGATGATCCTGGCGAACACCGAAGCGGACAGACGAACCGCGCTCGACAAATTGCTGCCGATGCAGCGTGCCGACTTTGCCGAACTGTTCGAGATCATGTCGGGCCTGCCGGTGACCGTCCGGCTGCTCGATCCGCCGTTGCACGAGTTCCTGCCTGGTTCGCCCGAAGAGGCTGACGAAGTGGCCGGCATGATCGGTGCCGAGCCTGAAGATATGCGGGCCAGGGTTGCCGAACTTCAGGAATTCAACCCGATGCTGGGCCACCGCGGCTGCCGCATCGCCATTTCCTACCCCGAAATCGCGGAAATGCAGGCCCGGGCGATTTTTGAGGCCGTCGTTGAAGCCGCCGGCAAGACCGGTGAGCCGCCAATCCCGGAGATAATGATCCCGTTGATCGCCACGCGCGCCGAGTTTGATGTCATCCACGAACGCATCGTTGCAGTCGGCGAACAGGTGCAGTCCGAAACCGGCCAGAAGATCAATTATCTGGTTGGCACCATGATCGAGCTGCCACGCGCTTGCCTGTGTGCCGGCGAAATCGCCGAGGCTGCCGAGTTCTTCTCTTTCGGCACTAATGACCTCACTCAGACGGTTTTCGGCATCAGCCGCGATGATTCGGCCCGGTTCATGGGCGAATACACCGCAAAGGGCATCCTGCCGATTGATCCGTTCATTTCCATCGACATTGACGGTGTTGGCGAGTTGGTAAAGATCGGTACCGAGCGCGGCCGCAAAGCCCGTCCGGACATAAAGCTGGGCATTTGTGGTGAGCATGGTGGTGACCCGGCTTCGGTCGCTTTTTGCCACGAAATCGGTCTGACCTACGTCTCGTGTTCGCCCTTCCGGGTGCCGATTGCCCGGCTCGCAGCTGCCCAGGCGGCAGCCGCCGTCAAAAAGCCACGTTAATCATACATTAACTTTTGCCGTGATGTGGGCGCGGGCGGGCATATGTAGCCTTGTCGAACATGGTTAACCTATGTTAAACGCCCTTTGGGTACAGTTAACGAAAGACTGAGATCAGGGGATCTGGCGTGGTCGGGGACGTGAGTGGGTTTGCGGGATAATCAGTCAAATTTTGTCGCTGCGATAGGTGAGCGTCGGCGCCGTGCCGAACGCAGCAAACGCATGTCCGAAATGCTGTCATTCGGCATAGGCGGAGTTGCGCTCGCCGTCGGCGTTGCAGTGGCCGGCCACTATCTTGGAGAAAAGGCCAATGCCTCGGCTGCGCCAAGCTCTGAATGGGCCGATGTCGTATCTCCAGCCTCAACGATTGTCCGCAAATCTTCCCTGCTTGATGTTCCTGCAGCAGAAGATATCGAGGTCGTGCCGCTGAAGCTCAAACCTCAGGTGCTCAGTTCGGCAAAATCCGATCTGATGATTGAACCTGAAGTCATCGTTCCTGAAGAACAGACCGCTAAGCTCAACAGTCTGATTGCGACACCGGCAGTGTGGAAGATCGAGCGCAGCTGGTCGATCGGCCGTGAGCGCAAGAAGCAGATCATGGCCAAGCGCAAACAACGGCTTGCCGAAAAGAGCTGTCTGTCGCGGGCAATCTATTTCGAAGCCCGTTCAGAGTCGGAACTTGGCCAGCTGGCGGTTGCCCGGGTCATTCTCAATCGGGTGAAAGACCGCAATTACCCCAATTCGATCTGCGGAGTGGTCTACCAGGGTGCAAGCCGCAAGAACGCTTGCCAGTTCTCGTTTGCCTGTGACGGCAACACGGACACCCCAAAGGCAGGCAAGCCGTGGAACCAGGCCAGACGGATCGCATCACGTGCCCTCAATGGTGGTTCGGACGTTCGGGTGATTTCGACGGCAACCCATTATCACGCTGATTATGTCCAACCGAAGTGGTCCAATACCATGCACCGCCTCATCAAGATCGGCCGTCATATCTTTTATCATGACAGTTGATCGCTGGCAGAATACGGACCAAACGCAAGGCACCTTTCGGTGCCATTTTTATTGCGCGAATCAGAATCGATCCCGAACTTAGGCGCGACACGCTTTAAGTGGACTCTGCCACCCACACTGTTAAATTCGAGCCAATGGAAAACCGATCGGACACTGCATGACCGCCTGGACATTTTTCAACGACGACTGGCACGAAGGAAATCCGCTGATCATGGGGCCGATGCATCACGCGCCATGGCTCGCCTCATGTGTCTTTGACGGCGCGCGGGCGTTCGAAGGCGTTGCGCCGGACCTTGACCGTCATTGCCAGCGCCTCGTGAATTCGGCGATCAGTTTTGGTTTGAACCCGACCAAGAATGCTAAGGAAATTGAACAACTGGCCCGCGACGGCATCGCCAGGTTCGATAAATCGGCCGCCTTGTACATTCGCCCGATGTTCTGGGCCAACGACGGCTTTGTCGATGTCGACCCCGACAGCACCCAATTCTCCGTGTCTGTCTATGATGCAGCCATCCCGGAGCCGACCGGTATGTCGCTGATTTTGTCAAAGTTCCGACGCCCGTCATATGATTTCGCGCCAACCGATGCCAAGGCCGCGTGTCATTACCCCAATTCGGCCCGTGCCATGCGTGAGGCCAAGGCCCGCGGTTATGAAAACGCCGTCATGCTCGATGCGCTTGGCCACGTGTCGGAACTGGCCACGGCCAACATCTTTTATGCCAGGAATGCCGAGGTGTTCACCCCGGTGCCGAACGGAACGTTTCTGAATGGGATCACCCGTCAAAGGGTTATCGGTTTGCTGCGCGATGAAGGCATTAAGGTCCATGAGCACTCGGTATGCTTCAATGACCTGCTTGAGGCTGACGAGGTTTTCTCCACGGGCAACTGGGCCAAGGTCGCACCGATCACCCGGCTGGAAGACAGGGATTTTCAGCCCGGCCCCATGTACCAGAAGGCCCGCGACCTCTATTGGGCCTACGCTCATCGTACCCAGAACTGACCTCAGAAAGCGACGCCCAGCCGGTTGAGTTGAGAAAATAATCACAACCATAAGTGCAGTGAATCTAAGGATTTGTTTACTTTAAAGGCGCACGTTGTCTGCCAGAGCGCGATCGTTTTAGATTGATTCAATCGAAAGCGGTCCCGATCAAGTAAGTCGAATCTAGTTGGACGGCCCCAGTCAGGATAGGGGCGCCACGGCCCTGGAGCCCACAAGTACAGTCAAAACGGTTCCTTTCCGGCCACTACGGCAAGAGGAAGAGTGTATGGCTGAAACGGCGGCAAAACGGGTGTTCGGCACCATTGATGAGACGTTGCCCAGTTCCGATGGATTTGGACAACGTGACACCAATA
This sequence comes from Hyphomicrobiales bacterium, assembly GCA_013002595.1. Classification (GTDB taxonomy): domain Bacteria; phylum Pseudomonadota; class Alphaproteobacteria; order Rhizobiales; family Aestuariivirgaceae; genus JABDJG01. The sequence goes on from JABDJG010000468.1 coordinate 18,125, forward strand.
ACCATTTGGCCTGGATTGCTGAAGCCAGCCGTACAACAAAAGATGACCCCTATAACTTTGTTCTGATTTTGCGCTTTGCGCTGGTGAACCTGTTGGGCTTAGGCCTGCTTGCAATCGCTGCGATGCAAGGATTCGTGGCTCAGGTCATGGCCGCTGATCGCACTTATTTGTCGGCTGTCATTTTCATCGTGTTCCTTGGCGGTCTTGCTGTATGTGCCTGGAAGATTTTGCGCACCAGCCGCGAGCTCAACCGGGTCCGGAACTTCGATCCGCTGGCGCCGTCCAAGGCAGCGGAATATCTTGCCAAGATTCGCGGCAGCCGCTCGGCTGGCCGCACAGTTCTGGCCGACGCACTCCGGCTCAAACTGTCGCAAAATATCGCCGTCGTTCGCCAGACTGCGGGCAGCCTGGTCTTGCTCGGCCTAATCGGCACGGTGATCGGCTTCATCATCGCGCTGTCCGGTGTCGATCCCGAAACCGCTTCAGATGTCAGCGCAGTGGCGCCGATGATCTCGACGTTGATCTCCGGCATGTCCACCGCGCTTTACACGACGCTCGTCGGATCGATCTTGAATATTTGGCTGATGATCAATTATCAGCTGCTCGCCAGCGGCACCGTCAAGCTGATTACCGCGATCCAGGAATTCGGTGAGCAACATGCGCGGGATTGATGAATTTGACGAGGACGGCGGCGAAACCGTCTTTCGCGATGTCATCTTTCTGGCGCTGGCCGGCTTCGTAGCCGTCGTTCTGATGCTGTTGCCGCACCTCAACCCGCCTGCCAAGGCGAGCAATGAGGTCTCAAGCCCGGGCAATGTCATCGTGGAGGTGCGTTGGCCAGATGAACTCAACGTCGACGTTGACCTTTGGGTTCAGGCGCCTGGGGACGTGGCGGTCGGATATTCAAACAAGGGCGGCAAGGTGTTCAATCTGCTGCGCGATGATCTGGGCTTTCAGACAGACGCCACCAAGCTGAATTATGAGGTCTCCTACAGCCGGGGCGTCCCAAGCGGCGAGTACACCGTCAACCTGCATCTGTACCGCGACCTAAGCGGGCAACTGCCGTTGCCTGTCGATGTTATGGTCAGCGTCAAATCGGATGCGCAGTCATCCGCCAAGCAGATCCTGTCGACCTCCATCAAGCTGAAGCGTCAGGGTGATGAGGTAACGGCCTTCCGGTTTGAGCTCGACAAGGATGGCAAGCTTCGGCCCGGCAGCGTACACGACCTGCCCAAGCCGTTGCGCACCAAGCGCGCGTCATGAACGAACTTCTCGCGCTTTTCGCTATTGTTGCGGTACTCGCTGCCGTTCTGGCCAACATTGGCATCTGGTCGCCGCGCCGCCTGTGGGTCAAACTGAGCGCAGTCGTAGTTGTTGCGCTGTTTCTGCCGGCTGCCTATGCCGCCTTTGCCGAACTCCTTAGCCGGCCAAAGCCGGTCAGCATCGAATGGGCCCAGCGTGCCGTGCCTGAAGCGGTTGTGCTTGGCTCGAGCATGATCGAGGACAAGGCCATCTATCTGTGGCTCGGCTTTGAAGGCCAGGACGAACCGCGCGCCTTTGCCTTGCCGTGGAGCGAGAATCTCGCCAAGCAGATGCGCATGGCTCAGCAACAGGCCGAGGCAGAGGGCACAAAAGTGATGGTCCGCCAGCCGTTTGAGAAAAATCTGGATGAGATGGAACGGGTGTTTTACCCAGAACCGCGCACGCCGCCGCCGCCCAAACAGGTCTCGCAGAGCACCGCGCCGCTTGTCTTCAAGGGCACCAACGACTGAACCCGCTCACGCCCCCGACATAGCCGGATAGCGTTTCAGATCATCGTCGGTATCGAACCAGCAGATCCGCTCTGCACAATGCACATGGATCCTCGCCGGGAACTTTTCCGGTTCATCGAGTACGCCAAGGTAGACGTGCATGCCGCCCGGGTCCCAGTTGGCGTGGTAGGTCAGCGGGCTGCCGCAATCGCCGCAAAACGACCGCCAGCGCTCAGGCGAGGACTCAAACACCTTTGGCGTGCCCTTCGTGAAGCGGAACCGTTTGGCTGCAAAGCCGACAAAGGTCGCCACTGGCGAGGCCGTGTGCCGCCGGCAGCTCTCGCAATGGCAATGCGCCACCCATTTGGCATCCCCGTCTGCTTCAAATTCAATTGCCCCGCACAGGCATCGGCCGCGATGGGTCTCGGCTTCGGCGTTCATTTCCTCACGTCCCACTCGAAAACACTGCCTTCCCAGGCTTCGACGCCGCGCCCGATGGCCTTGATGGCGGACACCATGCGGCCATCGCGCTTGAGCAACCGGTCGGCGTGTTCAACGATCAGGCGGTTGGGCGTTGCACTTGGTGCCAGGTGGCGCAACTCCCAGGCAAGATCGATTTCCTCTTCCTGTGGATTGAGCAGGCATTGGGTGATGAAGGCCGACGCCGTCGACCGGCTGATGCCGGCCCAGCAGTGGATCACGAAGTGGCCTGAATGATCCCAATCCTCGATGAAATCGATGATTGTTTTGACGTGTTCCTCGCCAGGCGGAACCATGCCCGACATGGGGACCGAGATATCGTTGAATGTCATCCGCAGATGCTGGTTCTGGGGCAGACCCACATCGGGATGTTCGGTGTCAGGGCCAAGCAGGCCCATGACCCGGCTGGCGCCGAATTCGGCGACAAGCCCTGGCACGCGGTGGAGCGGGGAAACAATCAACATCGTGACGGGGACACTACTGCAGTTTGCGGAAGGTCTTCAAGAAATTTGCCTCCGCCGCATTTGCCGTCAACGGCTTCAGTTCGGCGAGCCCGGCGCCATCGAGACCCCGCGGCCGGCCGAACAGACGGGCGGCCTCGTTGTGTTCGAAGCCGGCCAGCTGGGTTGCCTCCAGAAATGCCGACACCCGGTCGCAGCGCTTGATCAGTTTTTCAACCCACTGCGGCGGTTCAGCCGGCAGGCCGTAGCGGATATGGATCGCGGCCATCAGCCGGTGCTCGAATGCCTTGTAATCAAGCCCGAGTGCTGCCTTGAAGGGACTGATCATATCGCCGATGACATACTCCGGTGCATCATGCAGCAGCGCTGCCAGACGCCAGCGGCGATCCAGCTTGGGGTTGAAATGGTTGGCAATTGCTTCGACCAGCAGGGAGTGCTGGGCAACCGAGAACGCATGCGCGCCCTTGGTCTGCCCGTTCCAGCGGGCCACCCGGGCAAGGCCATGCGCGATGTCCTCGATCTCGATGTCGAGCGGGGAGGGCTCGAGCAGGTCGAGCCGGCGTCCCGACAGCATGCGCTGCCAGGCACGCGGTGCTTTTGGTGTTGGCGCCCGTGCCATCTATCCGGCGCGTTTCGCCAGGCCAGCGCATTCGTCGTGCCGGTGGCATTCAACGAGATGATCGTTGACCATGCCAACCGCCTCCATGAATGCATAGACAATGGTCGGTCCGACAAAACGGAAGCCGCGGGCTTTGAGGTCCTTGGAGATTTTCTTGGCCAAATCCGTCTCAACAGGTACATCTGAGAGGTTTTTGAAGTGATTCTGGATCGCAGCACCATCGACGAAGTCCCAGAGATAATTGGAGAATCCCTGATTGGCCTGGATTTCGAGATAACTTTGCGCGTTGGTCACGCTGGCCTCGATTTTCAGCCGGTTGCGAACGATACCGGCGTTCTGCATCAGCTCTGCCTTCTTGTCGGCATCATAGCGCGCCATGATCTGCGGCTCCAAGCCATCGAAGGCTTCGCGGAACGCATCGCGTTTTTTCAGGATGGTGATCCATGACAGCCCGGCCTGGAACCCGTCCAGCAGAAGCTTTTCAAACAGCGCCCGGTCATCCCATTCCGGCACGCCCCATTCGGTGTCGTGGTAGGTCACGTAGATCGGATCAAGGCCGCACCAGCCACACCGGCTATGGTTATCCTCATGAGCGATGAGGGACTCTTTCCAGGCCATTATTTGTGACCCTCTACGGGAATATCGAATCTGGCCCAATCGGGCACACTGATGCCGATCGGTTCGCCGTCGACGGTAATCGGCGTGCCTTTGGCAATCGCAGCACCGGCCCGGTCAAGCCGGATCAGGGCGAGGCCGTGATCGCCGGTAACGGACTTGATCGCACCGATCCTCAGATCACCGGCCTTCACTTCGGCCTCGGGCGCCAGAACGCCATTTGACGTGGCAATGACGAAGCGGGTTCTGGCGGTGCCGCGATGTTCCATGCGCGAGACCACTTCCTGGCCGACAAAACAGCCTTTGGTAAAACTCACCCCACCGAGCTGATCGAGGTTGCCTTCGTGCGGGAAGATTTCGCCCGAGCCGATATCCAGATCGGTGTCACCGATGCCGAGGGCGATCCGGTGTCGATGATAATCGCCTGCATCCGCATTTGTCTCCAATGCGCCAATTGCCCGCCAACCCATCGCATCGGTGCGCGGGTCGGCGTAGACAGTCGCACCGTCCGGTTTGGTGCCACCCCAGGCGGCGTAGACTTGGGCGTCCTCGTCTGTCTCGATCGTGACTTTGGAGCGAAGCTTGTACATGGTCAGCCGCTGCAACAGCTGCGGGCGCTGCGACAACGCGCAATCGATCACATAGCCATCCGGTACCTTTAGAACAAAGAAGTCGAACAGCAGCTTGCCCTGCGGCGTCAGCAGGGCAGCATAGGTCGCACTACCCACAGTGAGGCCGGTGACATCGCTGGTCACGACATTCTGCAGGAAGTTTTCAGCGTCCTCGCCAGCGATATTCAAAGTGCCGCGATCGGTCAGCTCCGCAATTTTGTTCATGATCATTGGTGTCCGGTTGTGTTGGACCATAGATTTACGTATGCCTTGGCCAACCTGCAAGGAGGCGCGTGGCACATGTCCGCAATTTTCGATCTCATCCTCAAGAACGGAACCGTGGTCAACCATGACGGTGTTGGCGCGCGCGACGTTGCTGTACGCGGTTCGCAAGTAGCCGAACTTGGCAGTTTCACAGCTGATCAGGCAGCACAAACCATCGATTGCACCGGCTTGCACATCCTGCCCGGCGTAATCGATACCCAGGTCCACCTGCGCGAGCCGGGCGGCGAGCACAAGGAAGACCTTGAAACAGGTGGCCGCGCTGCCGTCATGGGCGGCGTTACCGGCGTCTTCGAGATGCCCAACACCAATCCGCTCACCATCACCGCTGCGGCTCATGCCGACAAGATCGCCCGTGCCACGGACCGCATGTATTGCGATTTCGCGTTCTATATCGGCGGCACTCGCGACAACGCCTATCAGTTGGCTGAACTGGAACGTTTGCCGGGCTGTTCGGGCGTCAAGGTCTTCATGGGCTCGTCAACTGGCTCGCTGCTGGTGGAGGACAATGAGGGCGTGGAACTCGTCCTGTCCAACATCTCGCGCCGCGCTGCGTTTCATTCAGAGGACGAATTCAGGCTGATCGAGCGCATGGACGAGCGCATCCCGGGCGACCCGAGGTCCCATCCTGTATGGCGGGACCCTGAAGCTGCCCGGTTGTGTACCGAGCGCCTACTGGCGATCGCCCGCAAGACCGGCGCACGGATCCACGTGCTGCACATCTCGACCGCTGAGGAATGGCCGCTGCTGGCCGCTAACAAGGACATTGCCTCGGTCGAAGTAACGCCGCACCACCTGACATTGGTCGCGCCTGGCGATTACGAGAGATTGGGCGCTTTGGTGCAGATGAACCCGCCGGTGCGCGATGCCGGCCATCAGGCAGCGCTCTGGCAGGGCATTGCCAGCGGTGTCGCCGATATTCTCGGCTCCGATCACGCGCCGCACACGCTGGAAGAAAAACAAAAACCCTATCCGCAATCGCCGTCAGGCGCGCCCGGCGTCCAGACCCTGGTGCCGGTCATGCTCGATCATGTCAACGCCGGCCGCTTGACCATTGAGCGGTTCGTCGACATGACCAGCCACGGCCCCAACCGCCTGTTCCAGATCGCCGGCAAGGGCCGTATCGCCGAAGGCTATGATGCCGACTTCACCATTGTCGACATGAAGGCCGAGCGCACCATCACCAACGACTGGATCGAGAGCCGCTGCGGCTGGACGCCTTATGATGGCGTTAAGGTCAAGGGCTGGCCGGCCGGTACGATCATCCGCGGCCGCCAAGTCATGTGGAATGACGAACTGATCGGCACCGCGGGTGGCCAGGCCATGCGCTTTGCTGAAACCCTTTGAGGAAAGGGACAACTGATGCCGAACAAGTTCAACCAGCCGCTCGGCGGCAATGACATGCCGCGCTTTGCCGGCCCGGCAACCATGATGCGTCTGCCGGTGCAGGACGATGCCAAGGGTCTTGATGCCTGTTTCGTCGGCGTGCCGATGGACATAGGCACCTCGAACCGCGCCGGCACCCGCCATGGTCCACGCCAGATCCGTGCCGAAAGCTGCATGCTGCGCCCTTACAACATGGCAACCGGTGCTGCCCCGTTTGACAGCCTGCAGGTCGCCGACATCGGCGATGTCGCCGTCAACACGTTCGATCTGAAAAAGACCGTTGGCATCATCGAAAAGTCCTTCGATGGCATCCTTGCCCACGACTGTATGCCCCTGACGCTCGGCGGCGATCACACGCTGACCCTGCCGATCCTGCGCGCCATGAAGAAGAAGCACGGGCCTGTGGCGCTGGTTCATGTCGATGCCCATGCCGATATCAACGACAGGATGTTCGGCGAAGAAATCGCCCATGGCACCCCGTTCCGGCGCGCCGTTGATGAAGGTTTGCTTGCCTGCGACAAGGTCTTCCAGATCGGCCTGCGTGGCACCGGTTACGAGCCGGCCGACTTCGACTGGCCGCGCGAGCAGGGTTTCACCGTCGTAACCGCCGAGGAATGCTGGCACAAATCGATGACCCCGCTGATGGCTGACATCCGCGCCACGATCGGCGATCACCCGGTTTACCTTACCTATGATATCGACAGCCTCGACCCGGCGTTTGCGCCTGGCACTGGAACGGTCGAGATCGCCGGTCTCACCACCTGGCAGGCGCTTGAAATCATCCGCGGCTGCCGCGGTCTCAAATTGGTTGGCGGCGACCTTGTCGAAGTCTCACCGCCTTATGACCCGAGCGGCAACACTGCCCTCATCGGCGCCAATCTGCTGTATGAAATGCTGTGTGTGCTGCCCGGTGTGAAATATCCGTAGCGCTATGGGAATCCTGACAACCTGCCTTCCTCGGGCTTGACCCGAGGAACCATCCAAAAAGTAAAATTGATGATCGATGGATCCTCGAATCAGGCCTGAGGAAGGCAAAATCGGATTGCTCTAGCTGCCGGCCAGTCCCGTCACCTTGAGCCCGAACGCATAGACCAGCGCCACTTCCTTCAGGCTGTCAAAGCGCCCTGATGCGCCGCCGTGGCCGGCCTCCATGTGGGTTTTCAGCAGCAAAAGATTGTCATCCGTCTTGAGGTCACGCAGTTTGGCGACCCATTTCGCCGGCTCCCAATAGGTTACGCGCGGGTCGGTCAGCCCGGCAACCGCCAGGATGTTGGGATAATCTTTTGCCGTGACGTTGTCATAAGGGCTGTAGGCTGCGATCGTCTGGTAATCTTCGGCCGAGGCCAGCGGGTTGCCCCATTCCGGCCACTCCGGCGGCGTCAGCGGCAAGGTATCGTCGAGCATGGTGGTCAGCACATCGACGAAGGGCACGTCGGCCACGATGCCTTTGTAGAGTTCCGGCGCCATGTTGGTGATGGCCCCCATCAGCATGCCGCCGGCACTTCCGCCATGTGCCACGATCCGGTTCTCGTCAATAAAGCCTTCCGCCGCCAGATGCCGGGTCGCGGTAATGAAGTCCTCAAAAGTGTTCTGTTTGTGCTCGCGCTTGCCCAGTTTGTACCAGCGGTAGCCCTTCTCCTTGCCGCCGCGCACATGCAGGACGGCATAGACAAAACCGCGGTCAACCAGCGACAGCCGGCTGGTGCTGAAGCCGGCTGGCATCGCCATGCCATAAGAGCCATAGCCATACATCCAGCCCGGCGCCGAGCCATCGAGCGGGGTGTCCTTGCGATAGAGCAGGGACACCGGAACCAGTTCGCCGTCCTGCGCCGTTGCCATCACCCGGCGGGTCACGTAATCCGCCGGATCATGTCCGCTCGGTACCTCCTGCTCCTTGCGCAAGGTGCGTTCGCGGGTTTCGATGTCGTAGTCGTACACCTGCGACGGTGTCGTCATCGACGAATAGGTAAACCTGATTAGCGTTGTGTCAAATTCATAACCTGCCGCCATACCAAGCGAATAGGCCTCTTCTTCAAACGCGATCGGATGCTCGGCGCCACCGTCAAGCTGGCGGATGACGATGCGCGGCAAACCGGCGGAGCGTTCCAGCCGGATCAGATGGCCAGCCAGCACTGTATGGCTCAGCATCAGCGTATCGAGTGTTTGCGGGATCAGGTCCTGCCAGTTGGCGCGGCCTGGATTGCCGACTGGCGCGGTGACGATCTTGAAATCTTCGGTGTCATCGGCATTTGTCAGAATATAGAGCGTGCCGTGCGCTTCATCGACGGAATACTCGACCCCGTTCTCGCGCGGTGCAACGACGGCCGGTTCAGCCGTCGGGTCGTCAGTTGGGATCAGCCAGACTTCGCTGGTTTCATGGTCATGGCAATCGATCAGGATAAACCGCTGCGATTGCGTCTGCCCGACGCCCATGAAGAAGCCGGGGTCCTTTTCCTCATGCACCAGAACGTCGTCAGACGAAGGCGTGCCCAGCGCATGCCGGTAAAGCTTCGATGGGCGGTGGTTGTTGTCGAGCCGCACATAGAACACATGCCGGCTGTCGGCCGACCAGACACAGCCGCCGCTGGTGTTGAGGATTACATCTTCAAGGTCCTTGCCGGTCGAAACGTCGCGGAATTGCAATTTGTGGTATTCCGAGCCCTTGTCGTCATGCGCCCAGGCCAGCAGCTTGTGACACGGCGAGTGCGAAGTGCCGCCAAACTGGAAATAGTCCTTGCCCTCGGCCTCCTTGTTGCCATCGAGCAGCAACTGTTCATCGCCGCCCTCGCGTTTGGTCCGGATCAACATTGGGTGCTGCGCGCCGGTCACAAACTTGATGCCATAAGCAAACGGACCATCCGGCGCCGGCACCGATATATCGTCTTCCTTGATCCGCCCCTTCATTTCCTCAAACAGGGTTTCCTGCAAGGTCTCGGTATCGGCCATCATGTCGGCGGTGTAGGCGTTTTCCGCTTCAAGATAGTCACGGATCTCCGCTGACAGCGTCTCGGGCTTCTGCATCACCTCCTGCCAGTTATCAGCCCTGAGCCAGGCATAGTCATCGGTACGGGTGACGCCGTGGTGGGTATCTTCGACAGGGCGTTTTTCGGCAATGGGCGGCATGCTCAAGATGCTCTCCTTTGAGCGAAGATGTACGCTCGTCATACCTGAGTATGCCGAGGGAATAGATAGGGTATCTAGTGCTGAAATTGCAGTTCTGAGCGACTTGGTCAAGCCCGGTGAAGACGATCATGTAGCTGCGTCGGCGCTGGCTTTAACGCCGGGAACCCAGGCACATTGCCCAGGTTGCCGGCAGATGGTGTTACTTCTGAAGTTCGGTCCAGATCGCCGTGTAGAGTTTTTGCACCTCAGGCGAGCAGGTGGGAACAAAGTGGCCCGCTGCAGCAAATTCTTCCGGAATTACCACTTCCGGCGCCGTCAGCATGTCCTTTGGCATAAACTTTTCTGAACCCTCGATGCCGTTGGCATATCTCGCAAAGGCGGAGATCAAGGCGGCGTTTTCCGGGTCCATGACAAAGTTCATGAACGTCTTGGCGTTCTCAACGTTCTTGGCATCCTTCAAGATGGCGATACTGTCCATCCACAAAGAGTAACCTTCCTTGGGATAGCCGTAGTGCACGTTCGGGTTCTTTACGCGAGCCCGGAAAGCGGCACCATTCCAGTACAACGATGCGGCAAGATCGCCTGCAGCGATCTTTTCGATAACGCCGTACTCCATCGACAGCCATTTCGGTTTGGCCGCCATCAGCACATCACGCGCCTTCTTCAACATTGCTTTGTCGCTGGTACACGGTTCACTGCCGACGTAACGAAGCACTGTGCCCATCACATCGCCCATTTCCGGGGCAACGTTAATTTTGCCGACCAGTTCAGCGG
>JABDJG010000470.1 GCA_013002595.1 Hyphomicrobiales bacterium
TAGAGCGCGTAGTTCTGGAACACCATGGCGATATCGCGGTCCATGGGCTCGAGATCGTTGACACGTCGCTCATCGATATGAATGTCGCCGCTGGTGATGGTCTCCAGGCCGGCCACCATGCGCAGCAAGGTCGACTTGCCGCAGCCGGATGGCCCGACGATAACGATGAACTCGCCGTCTTCGATATCGATGTCGATGCCGTGAATGACCTCGATCTTGCCGTAGGACTTGCGGACTGATTTCAGGCTGATGGTGGACATGGGTTACTTCTCGGTTTCAACCAGGCCTTTGATGAACAGGTTTTGCATGCAGACGACGACGATAACCGGCGGCAGCATAGCAAGCAGCGACGTTGCCATGATCACCGGCCAGTTGGCGACATCATCGCCGGACGGGAACATCTGTTTGATGCCCATGACAATGGTGTTCATTTCAGGATCAGTGGTGACCAGCAGCGGCCACAGATACTGGTTCCAGCCGTAGATGAACAGGATGACGAACAGCGCGGCGATATTGGTGCGCGACATCGGCAGCAGGATGTCGATGAAAAACCGCATCGGCCGCGCGCCGTCAACACGGGCAGCCTCGGCGAGTTCATCGGGCACGGTCATGAAGAACTGGCGGAACAGGAAGGTTGCCGTTGCCGAGGCGATCAGCGGCAGGATCAAGCCGGGGTAGCTGTTCAGCATGCCGAAGTTGGCGGCAACCTCGTAGGTCGGCACGATGCGCACTTCGACGGGGAGCATGAGGGTGAGAAAGATCAGCCAGAAGAATGTCTTGCGGCCGGGAAAGCGGAAATAGACGATGGCAAAGGCCGACAGGATCGAGATGACGATCTTGCCGAGCGCGATGCCAAGCGCCATGACCATCGAATTGGCGAGCATGCGCCAGACCGGTGCATTGATGCCGGAAAAGATGGCTTCGCTGTAGTTCTCGATGAGGCGGTCGCCCGGCAGCAGGGGCATCGGCGGGTGGACGATATCCTGCTGTTCCACCGTGGAGGCAACGAAGGCCAGGTAGATCGGGAAGCAGACGATGGCGATGCCGATGATCATGCCCAGATGGGACAGCCATATGCCGAACCCGCGTTTTTCGACCATGCCGGTCATCAGTAATGCACCCGGCGTTCGATGTAACGGAACTGGATGACGGTGAGGATGCCGACGACAAACAAAAGGATGACAGACTGCGCGGCCGATGAACCGAGATCCTGGCCGACGAAACCGTCGGAATAGACCTTGTACACGAGGATGGTGGTGGCTTGTTGCGGGCCGCCGGAGGTGATGGTGTGGATGACCCCGAACGTCTCAAAGAATGCATAGACGACGTTGACCACGAGGAGGAAGAAGGTGGTTGGCGACAGCAGGGGTACGACGATGGTCCAGAAACGCCTCCAGAAGTGGGCGCCGTCGATGGCAGCAGCTTCGATGACGCTTTTCGGGATGGCCTGAAGTCCGGCCAGGAAAAACAGAAAATTGTAGCTGATCCGGCTCCACGATGAGGCGAGCACAACCAGGCCCATGGCCTCGTTATCGTTGAGGACATGGTTCCAGCTGTAGCCGAGCTGGTCGAGGTACCAGCTGGCCAGCCCGACATTGGGGTTGAACATGAACAACCAGAGGACACCGGCAACGGCAGGCGCGACCGCATAGGGCCAGATCAGAAGTGTGCGGTAAGCGCCGGCGCCCTTGATGATGCGGTCGGCCATGACAGCCAGCCACAGCGCAGCACTCATCGAGACGACGGTGACCAGCGATGAAAAGATCGCTGTCGTTTTGAACGAGGCAAGATAAAACGGGTCGGTCAACAGGAATTCGAAATTGCCGAGGCCGACGAACTGGGATTTGAGGCCGAAGGGATCGGGGATGAAGGCGGACTGGTAGATTGCCTGACCGGCCGGCCAGAAAAAGAACACCGCCGTCACCAGCACCTGCGGCAACAAGAGCACCATGGGCAGGGCCCAACCATTGAAGGTGACTCGTTTTTCCATGGGCGTCCCGTTTTGACGAAGCCAGGTTCCCTCTCCCCGCTTGCGGGGGGAGGGCTAGGGAGGGGGTCAGCATTGCGTAACTTGCAGGTGCTGCCGGGGATTTGAGGCTTTCCCCCCTCCCCAACCCTCCCCCCAGAGGGGAGAGGGAGCCTGCCGTGCCTCGGAATAGCCCCATGCGCATAACTGCCATCACCGTCTGGCAGCTCGATCTGCCGCTGCACAAGCCCTACTACCTGTCCGGCGGCCGCCTGCGCTTCGATGCCCTCGATTCGACCTTCGTGCGCATCGACACCGACGCCGGCCTCCACGGCTGGGGAGAGGGCTGTCCTTGGGGCGTCACCTATCTGCCGGCCCACGGCAGGGGCATCCGCGCCGGGCTCGAAGAGCTCAGCCCGCATCTCATCGGCAAGGACCCGCGCCAGCTTGACGCCATCAACCGCACGCTTGATCTGGCTCTGCCCGGCCACCTTTACGTCAAGGCCGCCCTCGACATGGCCTGCTGGGACATTCTCGGCAAATCGGCCAAGATGCCGGTCTGCGAACTTCTCGGCGCCCGCGAGCCCGATCCCGTGCCGATCGCCTCCAGCGTGTCGACCGGGTCCCCTGAGGAAATGCTCGATGAGGTCAGGCGCTTCCGCGACAGGGGCTACAAGGTCCATTCCTGCAAGGTCGGCGCCGATGTCCATCTCGACATCAAGCGCATCAACCATCTCGCCGCAAACGAGCTTGACGGCGAGGTCATGTTCTATGACGCCAACCGCGCCTGGCTGCCGCGCGAGGCGATCACCGTGATGAACGCCGTGCCCGGTCTCACCTCCTGGTTCGAACAGCCCTGCGAGACCCTGGACGAGATCGCCCAGGTCCGGGCGCAAACCGCGCACCCCATATGCATCGATGAGGCGCTGCACACCTACAACGACCTTGTCCGCATTCATCGAGACGGCATCGCCGAGGTCGTCAACATCAAGCTCAACCGCGTCGGCGGCCTCACCAAGGCGCGCGCCTTGCGCGATTTCTGCCTGTCAACCGGCATCACCATGCTGGTCATGGACACCGGTGGCTCGGTCCTGTCAGACACCGCCGTTGCCCATTTTGCGCAAAGCATCCCGCAGCCGTCGTGCCTTGGCGTGTGGTCGTGCCAGGAAATGGTCTCCATCGACCCGGCGCCGGGCGCAGGCGCCCGCAACATCGACGGCTGTTTCACCGCCCCTGCCGGCCCCGGCCTCGGCGTTGAGCCCGACCTTGCCGTCTTGGGCACACCTGTTGCGGCCTACGAGGCGTAACATGCGTGGCTCTTCACATGCCGTCATCCTCTCCACACCGCACGTCCGTCATCCCGGCGAAAGCCGGGATCCAGGAGCGGTTCCGCTCGGTTGTGCGACGTCGCACTGGATCCCGGCTTTCGCCGGGATTACGGGGTCGATTTTGCCTTCCTCGGGCTTGACCCGAGGACCCATCAATCAACATGCTCGCTGGTTCGATGGACCCTCAGGCCAAGCCCGAGGGGAGCATCCAGGGTTGGAGTACATCTGATGACCACCCTTCCCGATACCATGCGCGCCGTCGTCCTGACCGGCCACGGCGGTCTCGACAAGCTGGAATATCGCGACGACTGGCCGACGCCCAAGCCCGGCCCCGGCGATGCCATCGTCAAGGTTGGTGCCTGCGGCCTCAACAACACCGACATCAACACCCGCACCGCGTGGTATTCCAAAACCGTCACCGGCGGCATCACCGCCGAAGGCGGGTCGCACGGCTTTGCCGAGGCCGATCAGGACACCGCCAGCTGGGGCAACAAGGCGCTGACCTTCCCGCGCATCCAGGGCGCCGATGTCGCCGGCACCATTGCCGCCGTCGGTGAAGGCGTCGATCCGGCCCGCATCGGCGAGCGCGTCACCATCGACCCCTGGCTGCTCGGCGTGGGTGACTGGCAGGACCCGGCCAACGCGACATATTTCGGCTCCGAATCGGATGGCGGCTATGCCGATTACACCCGCATCCGAATCGAAAACATCATGCCCATCAAAACCGCCTTGAGCGATGCCGAAATCGCCACCTTCCCGTGCGCCTGCACAACGGCGGAAAACCTCATCGGCCGCACCGGGCTGCGGCCCGGTGAAACCGTCGTCATCGCCGGTGCGTCAGGCGGCGTCGGCTCGGCCGCCATCCAGCTCGCCAAACTGCGCGGTGCAAAAATCATCGCCATCGCGTCCGCCAGCAAGGCCGACACGCTTTTAGAGCTCGGCGCCAGCACCGTCATCGACCGCACCGAGCCGGACCTTGAAGCCGCAATCCGCGAGGCCGCCAGCGGCCCGCCAGACGTCGCCCTTGACGTCGTCGGCGGCGCCACATTCACCGCCCTCACCA
>JABDJG010000473.1 GCA_013002595.1 Hyphomicrobiales bacterium
ACTATCCTCATCTTACAGGATGCATCGGCGGCTGTAGACGACACGGCGCCGGGTGCCGACGACCCGGTCGCTGGAGATCCCGTGGCAGATGACCCGGTTGCCGACGAGCCCACAGGGGATGTGGTGCTCGATGAGCCGGTTTCGGATCCGGTGGTTGATGAACCGGTTGTGGACGCAGCGGCGGACGAACCGGCCGGCGATGTGGTTCTGGATGATCCGGTCGGGGACCCAGTGGTTGACGATCCGGTGGCGGATGAGCCTGTCGTGGAGGGTGCAGCGGATGAACCGGTGACCGAATTGCTGGAGCCTGACACAACGCTCCTGGACCCTGTCCTAACAGATCCGCTGATCGACAACGAAGATCCAGAAACGACCTAAGGTTTAGCGGACCGCGCGGCGATCAGGCCCGCCGATGTCAATATCGACGGGCTATCGCTGTCGGCAATAAATGCAATGATGCGTCCGGCGCCCGGTATCGAGGAACCAACCTTGACCGGCCACAGTTTGCTGGCGCCCGATCTGGTCTCCGACACCAAAGCTGTGTCAGCATAGATTCCGAGCAGGACGAACCGTTCCAACCTTGGTGGCGCCGAGGGCGCAGAACGCGGGTCCCCAGCATCGAAAGTGCTGGCCGTCGTGATGGGATCAGCGCTTACTCCCGTGGGCCGTGCGCCAACGGTCGGGCTGACGGGACGAACATCGGTACGGCTGTCATCATCCCTGGCAACTGACACCGTCTTAAAGATCAATCTGCCGTCGATGCCGGCTGCCGGATCATTGGTCCACATATAGCCGGCAAACATGGATGAGGCTGCAGCGGCGGCCAAGGCAAGCCCAAGCGTGATGTGGTCGCCTGTAGAGCGGTTTGATGCCGCAATGACGGTTCTTTTCGGCTGTTTATTGGGAGTTTTGGGCAAAATGTTTTCGTGCGTTTGATGAATTTTTCACCCCAAGACTGTGTTGTTCAAGGTTAACAAACTGTTAACTCAAACGGGACACCTGCCATGTCATGGCGGCAGGCCGCACAAGCCTGGTGCAAGTTTAACGGTCTAGTCTTTGGCGCATAGTCAGGAGATCGTTATGAGTCCAGTACATCTTTTTGAATTTGCATCGCGGCAGGCTGAATGGCTGGCATCGCGGCAAGCCGTCATTGCCGGCAACGTCGCTCATGCGGACACTCCCAACTACAAGGCGAAAGACGTGGTACCGTTTGCACGGGTGCTGGACCGCACGCAGCTGGCAATGGGCGCCACGCATGCCGGTCATCTTCAAGGTGGCGCTTCGGCGTCGCCGGAGGTTGAGGTCAAGCGGGACCGGGCCTGGGAAATTTCTCACTCCGGAAATTCGGTGCGGCTGGAGCAGGAACTGATCAAGACCGGCGAGGTCAACCGGGACATGTCACTCAACACCAGCGTCGTGCAGACATTCCACCGCATGCTTTTGACCAGCCTGAGGAGCCAGTAATCATGGACCCCCTGATGGCATCTATGAAGGTTGCGTCCTCGGGATTGGAAGCCCAGTCGGTAAGGCTGCGGATCGTTGCCGAGAACCTGGCCAACTCGCAATCGACCGGCACGACAGCTGGCGCTGATCCCTATGCCCGCAAGACCATCTCGTTTGAGCGGGTTCTCGATCGTGCATCGGGCAGCGAGCTTGTCAAAGTCGGCAAGGTCGGCCGGGATCGCGTACCGTTTCGTGTCGAGCACCGGCCTGGTCATCCTGCGGCCGATGCGTCTGGCAATGTAAAAATGCCGAACGTCAGTCCGCTGGTCGAGCTCACCGACATGCGTGAGGCCAACCGGACATATCAAGCCAACCTGCAGATCATACGCCAGACGCGCCAACTTGTATCCATGACGATCGAATTGTTGAGGAGTTAGTGATGAGTGGTCTTCCCTTTGCTGTTGGATCTGTCAGCGGTGTCGCTGCCCCGGGCCTTTCGGTCACAAATAATGCCGGGCCGTCGCAGGCAACAAAAGCTGCCGCAGGCAGCAGCTTCGAATCCGTCCTGTCGCAGTTGTCCGATACTGCGGTGACCAACCTAAAGGCTGGCGAAGCGGCTGCGATTGCAGGGCTTCAGGGGCAGGCGACTACCCGCGAAGTGGTCGATGCCGTGATGAAGGCCGAGCAGTCTCTGCAAACCGTAATTGCAGTCCGAGACAAGGTTATTTCCGCTTATCAGGAAATCAGCCGGATGAGCATCTGAGGAGAGTGAGTTCATGAGAGCGTTAACAATCGCGGCGACCGGCATGACGGCCCAGCAGCTTAATGTCGAAGTGATTGCCAACAATATTGCCAACATCAACACGACCGCCTTCAAGCGAGCCAGAGCCGAGTTTACCGACCTCCTGTATCAGGTTGAACGCGGTGCCGGTGTGCCAAACCGTGGCGGCGAAAACGCGGTGCCGGAAGGCGCCCAATTAGGGCTCGGCGTAAGAACTACGGCGATCCGCAATCTGCACCTGCAGGGCGGATTGGCCAATACCGGCAACCGGCTCGATCTGGCATTAAATGGACGCGGCTGGTTTCAGGTGACCAGTTCAGACGGTGAATCGCTTTATACTCGGGCAGGCTCCTTCAATACCAATGCCACCGGACAGCTGGTGACGACGGACGGCTATGCTGTCGAGCCAGCGATTACCGTGCCTGACAACACCGTGGAAATTACCATCAATCAAACCGGTCAGGTCTTTGCGCGGCTTGGCGGCGACAGCGTACCTCAAGAGCTTGGTCAATTGACCCTGGCAAATTTCGCCAATGAACCGGGCCTCGACCCGCTAGGTGGCAATCTTTACCGCGAAACGCCTGCCTCAGGGGCCGCAGTGACCGGTGTGCCTGGTGATCCCGGGTTCGCAACAGTGCAGCAGGGCTATCTGGAGACATCAAATGTCGATCCGGTCAAGGAGATCACCCAGTTGATTGCAGCGCAACGCGCCTATGAAATGAATTCGAAAGTGATCCAGGCCGCAGATTCCATGGCCGGCACCGTTTCAAACGGGCTGCGGTGATGATCATTAACCCACACGACATGAGGTTGTACTGGGTCTTGCTGGCGGGCGTGTCGGTGCTCTTTGGCTGCCTGGCTTCGGTGACGCCGGCATCGGCCGGGGTCGTGCGGTTGCCTGTTCCAAATGTCACGCTCTATCCCGGAGATATGTTGTCGGCAGACATGCTGTCCAGCCGGCGTTTCAGATCATCCGCTGCAGCGCGTACGCCCGTCGCCCGCAACGCTGATGAGATCGTCGGCAAAGTTGCCAGGCGCACATTGTTGCGTGGCAAGCCAATTGCCCTTCATGCGCTGCGCGAACCGTATCTGGTCAAGAAGGGCAATCCGGTCAGGGTCGTTTATTCCGTCGGCGGGCTGGTCATTACGACCTATGCCACGTCTCTCAAGTCTGGCTCGCTCGGTGAAGTCATTCAAGCCCGCAACATCGACAGTGGCAAGATCATTGTTGGCGTGATTGGCGAGGATGGATCTTTGATGATGAGGTTGCGGTGAAGTCTTTCCTGACGGCCATTGTTATCGCCGCTTCGCTTGCGCTTGGTCCGGCCCATGCTGAGGTCAGGATCAAGGACATCGTGTCGGTCCAGGGCGTGCGTGACAATCAATTGATCGGTTACGGCCTGGTGATCGGCCTGCAAGGTACCGGCGACAGCCTGCGGAACGCGCCTTTTACGGCGCAGTCGCTGCGCTCGATGCTCGAACGCCTGGGGATCAACTACGGCGCTGATGCGCCGCGGACCCGCAATATTGCTGCGGTCATGGTGACCGCCAACCTGCCGGCCTTCATCGGGCAGGGGTCACGCATTGACGTCACCATATCATCGCTGGGCGATGCAGCCTCGCTGACCGGCGGGACTTTGATCCAGACACCGCTGCATGGCGCCGACGGCAAGATCTATGCGGTTGCGCAGGGCCCTTTGGCGGTTTCCGGCTTTGCAAAGGAAGGCGATGCGGAAAGTATCAGCCAGGGCGTGCCGACGGTTGGCCGCATACCAAACGGTGCGATCGTCGAACGCCGTATCATGGGCGCGTTCCAGGAGCAGGCAACGATTGTACTTGAGACACGCAATCCGGACTTCAACACGATCATCGATATCACCGACGCCATCAATGCCTATACCCGGAAGCGCTTCAGGCGGCCGCTGGCCGAGGCACAGGATGCGCGCACCATCGTGGTCAAGAGACCGGCCAAGACCGACATTACTCGTTTCATCGCCGAAATCAGCCAGCTGAGAATCGAGCCTGATACGCCGGCAAGAGTGGTGGTTGATGAACGCACGGGCACGATTGTAATCGGGCACGAGGTCAAGATTGCCACGGTTGCGGTCGCACACGGCAACCTGCTGGTTCGGGTAACTGAGCAACCGGAGGTCTCGCAGCCGGCTCCGTTCTCAAAAGGCGAAACGGCTGTGGTGCCACGGACCCTGGTTGAGACGGCCCAGAAGGACGGCCGGCTGGCTATTTTGAAGGGCAGTAATCTTCATTCCCTGGTCGAGGGATTAAACGCGATCGGTCTGAAGCCTACCGGGATCATTGCCATTCTGCAGGCGATCAAGACGGCAGGTGCGCTGCAAGCTGAACTGATCGTTCAATGAACGGGAATATTGGCAGACACGGCAGTGTGGCGGCGGTTTTCGGGCTTACGTTCGCGATTGCTGCCAGCGCAGGTCTGGCTGAAGACAAAGCTGACCATAGCCTCACCACCGGTTCGGTCAACAAACCGGTGGCGTTGCCAATCTCTGCGGCCTACTGCGAGAATATCACCGATGCCGCCGAGGAAGCGCGTGTTGCCATTCGGGCAAAGTACCTGAAGAAACTTGAGGGCAGAATTGAAGAGCGCCTGACTGCACTTGAAGCCAAGCGGTCGGATGTCGAGACGTGGATGAAACGGCGCCAGGAGTTCATCGAGCGCGCACAGCGCAATCTCGTGGATATCTACACGGCAATGCGGCCGGAGGCGGCGGCCCAGCAGATTTCGATCATGGACGACGAAACCGCGGCGGCCATCCTGCTCAAGCTGAAGCCCCGTACCGCCAGTGCGATTTTGAACGACATCAAACCCAAACGGGCAGCGCGATTGGCGGCTGTGATCGCTGGATCGGCGAAAGTTCACGAGGCTGAAGACGAGTCATGATCAAGACAATATTTTCGCTGGTTCCGGTTCTTTTTGTAACCGGATGCATGACCAACATGGAGGACTTCGTCTCGCAGCCGCCTGTGCTGACACCAGTTGGTTCGGGGCTTACCAGTGCTGCCGTACCAGTGGATACCGGTGGCACGATGCTGCAACCGGCGGGCGTCGGCGGTGACTATTCAATCTGGCAAGACGGGGCCAGCAGATTGTTCCGCAACCCGCGGGCCATGGTCAATGGCGACGTACTGACCGTGCATATCCAGATCAACGACAAGGCATCGCTTGACAGCAGCATCGACCGCTCGCGCGATGCGCAGAATAAGATGGGTGTAGGATTGGGATATGGTTTCAACAGTTCGGTTTCTCCCGAGCCGTTCAGCCTCGAACTGGATGGCAGTGGGCAAACGAATTCCGCGACCTCCACCAAGGGGAAAGGATCAATTGCGCGCTCCGAGAATATCCGGCTTGCCGTTGCTGCTGTTGTCACACGGGTGTTGCCGAACGGAAATCTGCTGATCAAGGGTTCGCAGGAAGTGCGGGTCAATCACGAAGTGAGGGTTTTGACGATCGGCGGTATTGTCCGCCCGCAAGATGTGACCGGCGAGAACACGATCTCCTATGACAAGATTGCTGAAGCGCGGATTTCCTATGGCGGGCGTGGCCGACTGGATGATGTCCAGAAACCTGGATGGGGTCAGCGGATATTCGATGCTGTGACGCCGTTCTAGGTAACTGAATTGAGGTCCCCGCATGGCGGATGAACAGACGACAGAAGAAAAGGCGGCTTCAAGTGAGCCGTCAATTGTTGTGTGGCTGGCCATCCTCGGCGTCCTTACGCTAATTGCCGGTGGCACCGGGGCCGGACTCGGGTTGCTGATAACCCCGGAACCGGCCGCGGTCGCAGAGCAAGAAGAAGACAAAGCCGAGACGGAAGAAGAAGAAAAGCCTGAATACTCTGCTGGTGAACAGGTCACCATGCTGCCGCCGATCATAACCAACCTGGTATCGCCGCGAGGCACCTATATCAGGCTTGAAGGTGCAGTCGTTTTTTCCAGTGTTCCCGAAGGCGGCACCGAGCTGCTGGTCAGCAAGATTACTGATGACATCTTGAGTGTGCTGCACACGATGACGTTGGCGCAGATTGAAGGCGCGAGCGGACTCCAGCACCTGCGCGAAGACCTCAGTGCGCGGGCCGCGATCAGGTCGGATGGCCTGGCAAAAGAGATCGTGCTTCATTCATTGGTGGTCGAGTGATCAGGTTTTTGTGGATCATCGCCGGACTGGTTGCCAGCACACAGGCGCTGCACGCGCAGGTACCCGGCCTAGAAGATCTGATCCCCACGGGGGACACCGTTCTGTCCGGCCGAATGATCCAGTTGATCGCGCTGCTGACGGTGCTGTCGGTCGCGCCGGGCATCTTGATCATGGTGACCAGCTTCACGCGGTTTGTCGTTGCCTTGTCGTTTCTGCGCACTGGCATGGGCCTGCAAAGTACACCGGCCAACCTGGTCATGATCAGTCTGGCGCTGTTCATGACTTTTCATGTCATGGCGCCGACCTTCGAAAAGTCGTGGGACGAGGGTGTGCAGCCAATGATCGATAAGACGATATCGGAGAAGGAGGCCTTCAAGCGGATAGTGGATCCATTTCGCGAATTCATGCTGCAGCATGTGCGCGACAAGGACCTGATGCTGTTCGATGAACTGGCCAACCGCAGCAAGTCGCCGGATCAGACAGGCAATCAAGCCGATCAGGAAAAACCGGAGAAAGCTGAGGTCGAGTTGCGGGTGCTGGTACCGGCATTCATGATCTCTGAACTAAGGCGCGGCTTCGAAATAGGATTTCTTATCGTATTGCCATTCCTGGTCATCGATCTGATCGTGGCGACGATGACCATGTCGATGGGCATGATGATGCTACCTCCTACGGTTATCTCGCTGCCGTTCAAGATACTCTTCTTCATTCTCATCGATGGCTGGAATCTACTGGTTGGCGGTTTGGTCAGATCGTTCTTTTAGAGCATGTTTTGCTTATACGAAATCATCTGACCGGGATTTCGCGTCTGCTGGCTAGAGCCCAGTCCACGCCGTGGTCTGGCCGACCACAAGTGGGCTGTAACGACGTCCAGCGGGCGCGAAAACCCGATCAAATGATTCCACATCAGCAAAATTTGTTCTGGAACGTCGATCCGTTAACGGTCTGGTAATCAGTCCGCTTAATCGTTTGGCAATTGTTGCGCATTATGTTGCGCTCCATAGCAGGTTGGATCCCCCCGCTAGTCCGGGTACCATAGGTATGAAACCGCGCTGCTATCCCGGCCGACCCGGAATGTCCCGTACTCAATCTTACACTTACAAAAGGGACATACGTCATGAGTAGTATCAATACCAATCTCGCGGCCATGACCGCGCTTCAATCACTTCAGAAAACCAGCATGAATCTGCTTGAGACCCAGACACGGATCTCGACAGGCTTCAAGGTTGGCACGGCAGCTGACAATGCGGCCTATTTCTCGATCGCAGCAACGATGCGTTCTGACAACTCGGCCATGTCGACGGTTCAGGACGCTTTGGGCCTGGGTGCAGCAACCGTAGATGTTGCCTACACGGCACTTGAATCCACGATCGACGTTGTCGATGAAATCAAGAACAAGCTTGTTGCTTCTCGTGAGCCGGGCATCGATCGTACGAAAGTTCAGGCGGAAATCTCCGAGCTGCAGAACCAGCTCACCAGCATCGCCGAATCTGCCTCGTTCAACGGCGAGAACTTCCTCAACGTGGATTCCGGCGCGGCCGACTACAACGCGACCAAGACGATCGTGTCGTCGTTCACCCGTAGCGGCTCCAGTGTATCCATCGGCACCATCAGCATCGACATCACGACGACGACGTTGTTTGATGCCGAGGCGACTGCCACTGGTATCCTGGACGCCGAATCGACAACCACGAACGGTTCTGTGACGTACACGGTCGCCAATCTGGATATTTCGGCCTTGACGGACGCCGCAGATGACCTGGCCGATCTGGAGGAAATCATCTCGACGGTTGATGGAGCTTTGGCTTCAGTGATCACGGCTGCGTCTGATCTTGGTGCGTCCAGTAGACGTATTGAACTGCAGCAGACCTTTGTGTCCAATCTGATGGATGCGATCGAACGCGGTATCAGTCAGCTGGTCGATGCAGACATGAACGAAGAATCGACGCGGTTGCAGGCCTTGCAGGTGCAACAGCAGCTCGGCATTCAGGCGCTCAGTATCGCCAACAGCTCGAGCCAGAGTATCCTGTCGCTGTTCAGGTAAACTGACACCGACAGTACGATTCCAGAAAGCCGCGTCCGTACCTTACGGGCGCGGTTTTTCGTTGTCCTGAAAACCTGTTTCCTCGTTCAAAATGCCACTGCGATCCAACGCAACGTTCGCACAAGCTTGCTCGTGCATTGTGGGCTTAGTTTAGTTCAGTTGCGTCGGGAGTGTGGGACGCCAAAGGCATGGTGCAATGCCGCCATATCGGCAGGCCCGATATGTCCCAGTGCGTAAATTGAAACAAGTGGAAGGGACATAAGTTCATGGCGAGTATCAATACGAACTTTGCGGCGATGACCGCGCTTCAGTCGTTGAAGATGACTGATATGAAGCTGCTTGAGACCCAAAACCGGATTTCGACGGGTTTCAGGGTCGAAACGGCGAAGGACAACGCGGCGTACTTTTCGATTGCTGCAACGATGCGATCCGACAATGCGGCGCTTTCGACAGTTCAGGACGCACTGGGCCTTGGCGCTGCGGCGGTCGATGTCGCCTATACGGCGCTGGAAAGCGCCATAGATGTTGTCGACGAGATCAAGAACAAGCTGGTCGCGGCGCGTGAGCCGGGTATTGACCGAACGAAAATTCAAGCGGAAATCACCCAGCTGCAAGAACAGCTGATTGCAAACGCGGATACAGCGTCGTTCAACGGTGAAAACTTCCTGTCGGTTGATTCAGGGTCAGCCGATTACAATGTAATGAAATCAATTGTGTCCTCGTTCACACGAAGCGGCACCACGGTTTCAATCGGCACCATCAACATCGATATCACATCGACTGCGCTATTTGACGCCGAAGCTACTGGAACCGGAATTCTCGATGCCGAGTTTACGACGACCAATGGTGGCGTCGTCTATTCGGTTACGACCCTCGATATTTCATTGCTGACAGATTCGGCACTCGACCTGGCTGACCTTGAAGAAATGGTCCAGACCGTCGACAACGCGCTGGGCCTGGTTATCACGGCGGCCTCCGATCTGGGTGCGGCCAGCAAGCGAATCGAACTCCAGCAGACCTTTGTGTCCAATCTGATGGATGCCGTAGACCGGGGTGTCAGCCAACTTGTCGATGCGGACATGAACGAAGAATCGACGCGGCTGTCGGCCTTGCAGGTGCAACAACAGCTCGGCGTGCAATCCTTGAGCATCGCGAACGCGTCCAGTCAGAATATCCTGTCACTGTTCAGGTA
This sequence comes from Hyphomicrobiales bacterium, assembly GCA_013002595.1. Taxonomy (GTDB): domain Bacteria; phylum Pseudomonadota; class Alphaproteobacteria; order Rhizobiales; family Aestuariivirgaceae; genus JABDJG01. The sequence goes on from JABDJG010000473.1 coordinate 9,629, forward strand.
ACCTGATTGCCGCAAACAACGTTTTGAGGGCCGCCTCCAGGCTTTGGAGTGCGGCCTTCGTGCTTTTTTGACCTTGGCCGCAATGCTCGGACAAGCTTGTTGGGCGACAATTGCGGCGTTTGTTGGGGATCAATTCTGAGGAAACAGAATGCCAGGGCGTGAGCAGTTCACACGAGTTTTGAGTAGTTTGGCAAGTCTTGGGCCCCGCCGCCTAATGTTGCTTTGCATGATCGGCATTACCGTGTTCACCGCAGTCGGTCTGAGTGGAATGTATCTCAGTCAGCCGCAGAAAGAAGCGCTCTATGCCGGGTTGGAAACCCAGGATGTGACGCGCATAGGTGCTGCGCTCAATGCGGCGGGCATTGAGTATGACATCAGCCCCGACGGCAAGGCCGTGCTGGTCAACGTAGGCCAGACGGCCAGAGCGCGCATGCTTTTGGCAGAAAAGGGCCTGCCGCGAAGTGCCAGCGCCGGCTATGAGTTGTTTGACGATCTGGGCTCCCTCGGCCTGACCTCTTTCATGCAGGAAATCACCAAGGTGCGGGCGCTGGAAGGCGAGATTGGCCGGACCATTCAGTTGATGGAGGGGGTCAAGGCCGCCCGAGTGCATCTGGTGATGCCGGATCCTGGTTCGTTTCGCTCCAACCGGCAGTCGCCATCGGCGTCGGTAGTCATTCGAACTGCAACCGGAGACACCTTTGGTTCTGCGCGGGCCATTCGCCATCTGGTTGCAGCGGCTATTCCCGGGCTCAGGCTGGATCGTGTGACCGTCCTGAATACCGAAGGCACTCTATTGGCATCAGGCGATGACGCAATTGCCGGCGCGCCGCGCAAGATGGTCGACCTGGAGGGCACCATCGGCAAGGAAATCCAGGAGAAGGTCCGCAGAACCCTTGCCCCTTTCCTTGGAGTCGACAACTTTCAGATAAGTGTTTCGGCACAATTGAACGTCGACAAGAAACAGATAAAGGAAGTGATGTTCGATCCGGATTCGCGGGTCGAGCGGTCGGTGCGGGTGGTCAAGGAGGCTGGGGAGACCAAGAACAAGTCGGGACAGTCCGGCATCAGTGTCGAACAGGAGTTGCCTGAAACGGATTCCGAATCCAGTGATGGCGGTGAATCAAGTGAAACGCGCGAACGACGCGAGGAATTGACCAACTATGAAGTCAATTCCAAGACGGTATCGACCGAAACCAACGGTTATGTGGTTGAGAAGCTGGCGATCGCACTGGTGGTCAACAACAAGCGTATCGAAAGCCTCCTCGGCAAGAACGCGACGGCAGACCAGGTCAAGGCGCAGATGGAAGAAATTCGTCTGTTAGTCGCATCGGCTGCCGGGTTCAATGAAACACGCGGCGACAGCATGAAGGTCACAGCAGTTGACTTCTTTGAGACCAGCTCAATTCTGGCACCGGTGGCTGGCCCCAGTATTGCCAGCCAGTTGCTGAAGCACTCAGGTAGCGCAATCAGTGCACTGACTGTATTGATCGCGACATTCATGCTGATCTGGTTCGGTCTGCGGCCGGCAACGAAGTTGCTGGTTGAACCGGCCCCGCTTGCAGTTGATCCGGATATGGCGGTTCTGGCTGCGCCCGAAGACGGGGCCGCCGAGAATGAAGCCGAACCTGACGCGCCCCAGGACACGAGCCGGGAGGCTTCTGTGCCAAATCCGCCAGCGGGATTGGCCGCACAAGTCGAAAGCCGCCCGCAACAGCGGCTTCAGCAAATCGTGGAGCTTGATGAGGAGCAAGCTGTCCTGATCATGAAACAATGGGCGCAGGCCGAGGCTGTGTAATGAAGACGGTTCCAGCCATGTTGGGCCTGACTGACTTCTCGGCCGAGGCCGTGGGCTACCCGCCTTTGTCGGAGGCGATTGTTCCGCCCGTTCCCGCCCATGAGACCGAGGAGACCGAACAGCAGTTCATCTCCCAGCAGCAGCTCGACCAGGCGGTTGCCCAGGCACGGGCCGAGGTCGAGGCCCGTTATGAGCAACAGCTTCAAAAACTGCGGGAAGATGGCGAACGACAACTTGAGGAAGAACGGTTGCGGGCGACCGAAAATCAGGCCGACCAGTTGGCTGGTGCGGTGATTGAGCAGTTCGCCGCGCTTGGCCCGGATTTGGCCGAGCGGTTGTTTGAAAGGTGCCGGCCGGTGCTGGCCAGGCTGGCCCGCGACCAGGCGGTCGGTGAGCTTAGCGATGTTCTAACAAGCATAGTTCAGGCCAACTGTACTGTCGTAGCGAGCGGGCCGGACGCTCTACTGAAGGCTTTGCGTGATCGATTGGAAGGTCATCCCCTGGATGTGGTTTGGACCGAAGCGCCAGGTGCTGACATCTCGATAGAAGCTGGCGACACAATCGTTGAGACCCAGTTGTCCGATTGGTTCTGTGCCGTGGAGGAGACGGCGGATGGCTGACAAGGATCAAGCTGAACCGCTGCAACCGATCATCATCGTCAAACGGGGTGGCGGTGGCCATGATGAGCATCATGGCGGTGTCTGGAAGATCGCCTTTGCCGATTTCATGACAGCAATGATGGCGTTCTTTCTGGTCATGTGGCTGATCAATGCGGCCAACGAAGAGACGCGCGCGCAGGTCGCCAGTTACTTCAATCCGGTCAAACTGACCGACGCCGTTGCCGTGCCCAAGGGGGTGCGCAGCACTGAGCCGTTCACCGAAACCGAAGAGCATGATGAAAAGGAAGGCGAGGGCAGCGGCGGTGCCAAGCCAAAGGGCAATAGTGGCTTTGCAGAAGAAGCCCCCGAGAAATCAGAGGCAGAAGACGAAGCTGAAGCCAAATCTGAGCGGGCTTTGTTTCAGGATCCCTATGCCGTGCTTGTAGAAATTGCAGGCGAAAAATCGCCCCCCGCCGTGCCGACAGCCGAAAGCGGGTCGGCGGAGCAGGGCGGCGGCCTGACCGGCGGTGAGGCATATCGTGATCCGTTCGATCCGGCATTTTGGCTGCGCCCGGACGATGGAAGCCAAGGGCAGGAAGAAGAAGTCAATCCAAATGCTGCGCAAGATGATCCGGCAATGATTGCTTTGGTGGAGAAACTGCCTGCCGTCGCCAGTGAGCCGCAGTCCGATCCGCTGGTGGCAAAAGATCCGGCAACGGACATGGCTGGAAAACAGATGGTTGTCCTGGACAAGAAGCCGGCAGACGAAGCGAATGTGAAGCCAGGGGAAAAGCCGGCGAAGAATGATGCCAAAGAACCGGAGACAATGGCAAAGGCAAATGCCGGGGATGAGACTGCATCCGATCCCATGGTTGTGCCGCGCAATGGCATGGAGACCGGCGGCAAACCGACCGATGCCAAATTGGGCGACCCCACGCAGGATGGCTCCAAGCAGGACGATCCACCTAAATCGATGATGGACAAACCAGCCAAGGCCGAGCTGGCGGCGGCCGAGTTGAAGGCTGAAATCATGGCGGCAACCCAGACGGCAGGATCGAACCGACAGCCTGTTCTCAGCGTGGATAGAACTCAAGAAGGACTGGTTGTCAGCCTCACCGATAATCTTGATTTTGGCATGTTTGCAAGCGCATCGGCGCGTCCCAATGCTGAAATGGTCAAGTTCATGGATCGCATCGCCAGTGTGCTTGCCAAGCGTCAAGGGCGGTTGGTGGTGCGCGGCCACACCGACAGCCGTCCGTTCCGGTCGGGCGCCTATGATAACTGGCGGTTGTCGACGGCCCGAGCGCATATGGCCTATCATATGCTGGTGCGCGGCGGCGTTGACACCGACAGGTTCGCCCGCATCGAGGGTTATGCTGACCGTGATCCGCGCAACAAGTCCGATACCGAGGCTGCCGAGAACAGGCGCATTGAGATTCTTCTGGTGGGGGAACAGCCATGAGGCGGGCCCTGCCGATTTGTACAGCGATTGCCATGGCTCTGTACGTTGCTCCGGCGCTGGCAAAAGAAGCGATCGCAACGCCGTATGAACTCGTGCGCACCTTGCAACGGGTTCAGGACCGTATCGCGCTGGGCTCGACACAGGCGCATCATGCGCAGCGCAAACTGCTGCAGTATATTGCTGGCCGGTTCTCGTCCGTCGATCCTGTCGCCTGGCGCGAACCGCGCAATGTCCGGGCTTTGGCCATCTTCCTGCTGAGCGGCGGCGATCCCAAGGTAGGTCGCCGAATATATGCCGGCGGCATTGCTGAAGAGAGCGACCGTGAACTGATCAAGGCGACACTTGCTTATGCGGAGGGGCGTAAAGCGGCTGCAACGAAGTTGTTGAGCGTCATTGAACCTAAATCCCTGCCTGCATCGCTGGGTGGTCATGTCGCGCTGGTCAAGTCTTCGCTCTATCACAAGACCAGTCCAAAGAAATCCATGGCCTATCTCGATGTGGCGCGGCTGTTGATGCCGGGCACCCTGATCGAGGAGGCTGCGCTGCGGCGCGGGGTGGTGGCGGCCGGCGATGATGGAAATCTTGAGCGTTTTGAGCGGTTGGCCGCTCAGTATCTAAACCGCTTCAGCTCATCGGTTTATAGCGCGGACTTTGATGCCAAATTCTCCTTGTATCTGGTCAAGCTGTCGTTTTTGGAAGTCGCCGCTCGGCAATCGCGTTTTGAGAGTATGGTCGTCGCTCTCGAGCCGGTCCGATTACGCAGGCTCTATTTGTCGCTGGCGCGCAATGCAGTAGTTGCCGGGCAGACCAGCCACGCCACCTTTGCGGCGAGCCGGGCAAGCAGCATGTCGCCGCCGAAGTCCCTAGCGCTTGAGCGAGCCCGGGCCTATGAAGCCATGGCGATCGTGACCCAGGATCCCGATGCAGCAATGAACCGGTTGAAGCGGGTCGATCTGGCAAAGCTTGCAGAGGCGGATCGCCAGATCATCGGCGCGGCGATTGCGGTCTCAGAAACACTTACCCGCATGCCGTCGATCGATGAACCTGAAATGGTGCACTCGCCACACGGATCATCTGAGACCATACCAGCTGAAATGCCGGCCGAAGGCGTGGCTGCCCGGGCGGAAAAACTGATTGAAGTGGTTGACGACATACTCATGGGAAAGATGCAATGACACAGCTACCAGCAACATTGCCGCAATCTGGCGGAGCATTGGCCAAACAGCGTGTGCCCGCGCCTCCTGGCGGGCAGCTAGCGGCCGGGTTGAAAGGCGCGGGTCGCGACAATGCACCCGGTCAGGACGCGTCGCGTGAGGACGTTCCGCAGTTCATGGTTCCCGACCGTGCACCAACGCCACTGCCGGAAATGCCGGTTAATGCAGCGAAACCGACTGTGCAAGCAGTCCTGCCGGAGATTGAACAGCTGCCGGTTGATGGCCTGGCTGATGGCGAAATGCATGCGGCCGTCCTCACTCTGCCTGAGCCGGCAATCTTGACAGAAGGTGCTGACGAAACAGATGAGGCAACGGCCAACCCGGATCGCCCTGTTGCCGTTGCTCACAGCACGCAGCCTGCGGACAGGCAGGACCCGCCGATCGGCGGGCAGACGCCGGCCGGGCGCCTGCGCTCGACAATGGCGTCACTCGTCACCCTGGCGCATCAATCACGCGACGCTCAGGCCACGCCGGTTGCCCATGCGACCGTGGAGCGGGCCGCCGGTGAGACGCCGGAGAACTCTGGTCGTCTCGATGGGCAGTCGCAGAGATTGGCTGGTGCGGGGCCTGACAGGACGCCGGGTCCATCTATTGGTCCGGCTCAATTGCAGTCCATGATGAGCGCACGCGTCGATGCCCGCCGACAACCGCAATCCAACCCGCAGGCAGACATCAAAACGGCTGGCGCCAGGGACGTAAAGATGGAGTTGACCCAGGCTGGGCGGCCTGAAGTCAAGGTTACCGTTGTGCACCAGGAGACCCACTTCGGGTCGGCTCCACTCCAGGATATGCAACTGGCCGGGGGGCGGCCAGGGCGATCAGGCATGATTGCGCAGCCGGGTCAACCGGGGCAATCGGCGCCAGCACCTGCCAGCCTTACAACCAGTCAGCCGGGGCCTATGCGCGTTTTGCATCTTCATCTTGAACCGGCTGAACTGGGCGGTGTCGTGGTGAAGATGAACATGAAGGGTGAGGCGCTGACCGTTCAAATTCAGCCGCAATTACCGCAAACCGCATTGATGCTGCGCAGTGACAGCGCGACGCTCAATTCGATCCTTCAGGCAGCCGGTGTCTTGGCCGACAACGCTTCTGTCCAGATCTTGGAGCCATCCAGCAATTCGCATACGTCGGGCAATGGAATGTTGGCGTCCAATCGAGATGCTGACCAAAGCGGTTCAGCTCAGCGTGGCAATGCGGATGCCGGTGAGGACCAAAGGACCGGAACGAGCGAGGAGCAGGATGATGGCAGGCAAGGTGTTCAAGACGGGCAGGGCGAGCCTGATTTGTCTGGTGTTCGCAGTGAGCTTTATCTTTAGTTCGCACCCGGGCGCCAGTGCTGGCGAAGGATCGGTTTGCGAACGGCACATGACACGGTACGCAAAACTGTACGACGTACCGCTGGGCATTTTATATGCTGTCGGGCTGACCGAGACCGGCCGCAAAGGGTCCCTGCATCCATATGCGCTTAATGTCGATGGGCGGTCGATCTATGCGCGCAGTGCAGCCGATGCGATGCAACAGTTCCGGCGGGCCAAGCGCAATGGCGGGCGACTGATCGATATCGGGTGCATGCAAATCAATCATTACTGGCATCACAAGCAGTTTGTGTCGCTGAGCGATATGGTTGATCCGGAAAAGAATGTTGCCTATGCCGCCCGGTTTCTCCGGCGCCTCAAGGCGCGTGAGAAGACATGGACCATGGCTGTGGCCAGATATCATGCAGGGCCAACCAAAAATGCGGCTCAAAAGCGGTATGTCTGCACCGTGATCAGAAACATGGTTGCTACCGGCTTTGCCAGGTGGACCGGCCCGGCACGGAGCTTCTGCCGTTAACTTTCTTGCCGGCCAGCTGTCCTGACGGCATCTCCCAAATTGGCTGTATTGCTGGATTTATGGTGATTGGGCGCGCAAATGTGCGGCCCAAAATGGGTCCGCCTGTTTACCATTTATAAACTATAAGTTGCGATAAAAATTACAACACTACTTATGAGTGAAATTGCGACAGAAATAAGTTGACCGTACGGTCATATTTGGGAGATTTCCGGTGATAATTCTCGTTGACGAACGTGAAATGGTAACGAGCGCGTATGGGACGGGGTTTGCCCGTGAGGGCATATCATCGGTTGGATTTGAACCACCTGAATTCGAGGATTGGGTCGAGAGCGCACCTGAGCCTGATCTGATGGCGGTCGAGGCTTTCGTCATCGGCAACTGCGAGCGTCAGGCGGCCTATCCGAAAATCATCCGCGGCCGTTGTCCGGCGCCGGTTTTGGCGATGAATGAGAACGAGGGCCTTGATCAGACCCTGAAATTGTTCGAGGCCGGTGTTGACGATGTCATTCGCAAGCCGGTTCATGTGCGCGAAATTCTCGCCCGCATTGCAGCGATTGTCAGTCGCGGCGGTCTGGAGGCCGCGCCACATCAGGCCGTCGGTGAACTGACGGTTTACTTCGATGGCCGCGATCCGGAGGTTAGAAATCAGTTGCTGCCGCTGCCGCGGCGGGAGCGCCGCATTCTTGAGTATCTTGCAAAGAATGTCGGCCGCCGTGTGACCAAGACACAGCTGTTCAACTCGGTTTACGGCATTTTCGATGAGGATGTGGACGAGAGCGTCATCGAAAGCCACGTCTCGAAACTGCGCAAGAAGCTGCGTGCTCAGCTCGGGCACGATCCAATCGATTCAAAGCGCTATCTGGGATACTGCCTGGCGGCAACGTAGGGCCTGTGGACAATTAAGGTTGCAGTGCTGGCGAGGCCCATTTTGCCTCTGGCTAGCTTTGTGCAGCGCCGTAGGGTTGCCCCCTTCAAGCTGCTCAAATTGACGTCCAGAGGGAAAATGGGCCTTGTCCTTTCAGGATTTGACCCGGTTGGCCCATCTTCAGGGGTGTTCGTCGTCGAATATGCCAGCATGTCCTTCCTCCTCACACCCCTAAACCTGAACCAATCGGATCAAACCAGCGCTACGACCTTAATTGTCCACAGGCCCTAAGACCGTCTGTCCAGGCTCCAGCCCGACACAAGGTCGACCTGCTCTACTTGAGGCGAGTAGTAACTGGATCCGGAGACAGACCGATGACCTTTAGCGGCGTAATGCGCACCAGCGTGTCGGGCATGAATGCCCAGGCAAGCCAACTGGCCACAGCGGCCGACAATATCGCCAACACCGATACGGCGGGATACAAGCGAGCCTCGATTGAATTTTCCAGCCTGATCCCCCAGCAGGCCGGCGGTGGATATACGTCGGGCGGAGTGCTGACGAATGTGCGCAACGAGATCAGCCGGCAAGGCAGTCTGGAATATACGACCTCGGTCACGGACCTGGCGGTCAATGGCAACGGCTTCTTCGTCGTCTCGGACACAGATGGGGCAAATTTCCTGACCCGGGCAGGATCGTTTGTCCCCAATGGTGACGGCGAGTTGGTCAACGCTGCCGGTCTAAAGCTGATGGGATATAGCGTCACCAACGGCACCACCAATGCGGTCGCAAACGGCTTTGCCGGCCTGGAGACGATCAATGTCTTCGACCTTGCACTCCAGGCGACACCATCCACGACCGGCAGCCTTCAGGTCAATTTCCCGTCGAATGCGCCGATCACGGCGGCTGGCAGCCTGCCGTCCGACAATGTCGCGACGTCGGAGTTCGCCGGCAAGACATCTATTGTTGCCATTGATAATCTTGGCAATGAAGTCGTGCTTGATATCTACTCGGCCAAGACAGCTGCCGAAACGTGGGAAATTGCGGTCTATGACCGCGCTGATGCGGCTGCCGGTGGTGGCTTTCCTTATGCGGCCGGGCCGTTGACGACCGAAACGTTGACGTACAATGCCACAGACGGACAGTTGACGGCGGCCAGCCCGACATTCATCTCGATTCCGGTGCCCAACGGCAACACGTTGACGATGGACATGTCGCAGACCAGTCAGCTCGCGGCCGACTACACGGTTCTGGACGTATCGGCTGATGGCAACCCGCCAAGCAGCGTCGATCTGTTTGAGATTACCGGAGACGGTGTTGTCTATGCGACCTATCAAAATGGCCAACAGGTTGCGCTGTATCAAATTCCGCTCGCCGATGTGCCGAGCCCTGACAATCTGCTGCCGTCAACCGGCAATGTGTTCCAGGCAACGCAGGAATCGGGCGACATACAGATCAGCTTTGCCGAGCAGGGCGGCCTGGGCACGATCGTTTCGGGTGCATTGGAAGAATCGACCGTGGACCTGGCGCATGAACTTACCACCGTCATTCAGGCCCAGCGGAACTACACGGCTAACTCCCGGGTGTTCCAGACAGGTTCAGAGTTGATGGACGTGCTCGTCAACCTGAGCCGATAGAAGCTAGCAGCCCATGTCGTTAACCGCCGGTCTCAGCATTGCCAAATCCGCACTAGCGGCCTTTTCGGCCGAGACGGCGGTTGTTTCGCGCAATGTCGCGAGCGCCGGCGAAGACGGCTATGTGCGCCGGGAAGCCAATGTCGTTACGCAGGCGTCTGGCGGCACAAGGGTGGTATCGGTCGGCCGCGCAGCCGATCGCGCGCTCCTTGAACGGCTGTTGAGCGTCTCTTCCAGCGCGGCGGGGCAGGAAGCCGTTTTGGATAGTCTCAACACCCTGCAACGGATCATCGATGATCCGGAGTTTGGTCAGTCTCCTGCCGCACTGGTCGGCGATTTCCAGAATGCAATGCTGCTCTATGCAGACGCACCACACGATCTGGTAAGAGCCAGCTCGGCCATTCGCAGCGCCAATGATCTTGTCGAGGCGTTGAACAATGCTTCGGATACGGTGCAACAGGTACGCCAGACCGCCGATGCCGACATGGCCGCGTCGGTCGACCGTATCAACTCAATCCTGGCCCAGTTCGAAGAGGTCAATTCAGCGATCATCAGAGGCGATAACAAGTCTCTGGAATACAGCGATCAGCTGGATCTGAGAGATCGTCTTCTACAAGAATTGTCGCAGGAGATGGGCATCCGGACCGTGCGGCGCACGGATGACGACATTGCGATATTCACCGATGGGGGCGTGACGCTGTTTGAGAAAACAGCGCGCGATGTATCGTTCCAGGCAACGGAAATCTATACCCCTGGCACGGTCGGAAATGCGGTCTATGTCGATGGCGTTGCCGTGACCGGGGACAATGCGGTCATGCCGATGAGGGCCGGCAGGCTTGAAGGGCTTGCAGCCGTGCGTGACGATCATGCGGTCACCTTCCAGATGCAGTTGGATGAAGTTGCCCGCGGCCTGATAGAGGCATTTGCCGAACAGGATCAATCGGCCGTCCCGGCGCTGCCAGATGCTGCCGGCCTGTTCACCTATGCCGGCGGTCCGGCAGTTCCGCCTGCCGGGACCGCAATCACGGGACTGGCATCGCAGATTGTGGTCAATGCCAATGTCGATCCTGCCCAGGGCGGCGATGTGGAATTGCTGCGTGACGGCGCCATCTCGAACCCCGGTAATGCGGCATACATTTACAATTCCACCGGCGCGGCCGGTTTTTCCGACAGATTGCAACAATTGGTCGATGCCCTGTCGCAGAGCCGTGCGTTCGACCCGGCGGCAGGTGCATTGACCGATACTTCGGTTTCCGGCTTTGCCGGTTCGTCAGTCTCCTGGCTCGAGGAAACAAGGCGAAGCGCTGATGCAGACGCCAGTTATCAGATTGCGGTTCGTGAACGCGCATCCCAGGCTTTGTCGCACAAAACCGGCGTAAATGTCGATGAAGAGCTCTCGATGCTGCTGGAACTGGAACGGTCCTATGAAGCATCTGCCCGCCTGATGTCGGCGATTGATGCGATGTATGCAGCACTTCTGGATGCAGCGAGGTAGATGGCGTGAAGACTACATTTATCTCAACGCCGGCGATTGCCAACGCGACGCGTTTGTCGCTGATGCGCATGCAAAATGACATGACGGAGCTGAATACCGAACTGTCTACGGGGCGCCATGCCGATGTTGGTCTGCATTTGGGCCATCGGACCGGGCGCACGGTATCGCTGCGCAGCGAGCATGCGCTACTCAACCAGCTGACCGATACCAATTCGCTGGTTCAAAGCCGTTTGGAAACGACCCAAATCGCTCTGGGCGGCTTGACCGAACGGGCGCAGGGCTTTGTCGATATCACCATTGCATCGCGTGACGGTTGGACCGGGCCGCACGTCGGCGTTGCAGATGCACGTGACGCGCTATCGATGTTTGCGGCGCAACTCAACAGCTCGATTGACGGCGAGTTTGTGTTTGCCGGCATCAACTCTGATGTTGCACCGATGGAGGATTACTTTGGCACGCCGGCAAGCGCAGCCAAGCAGGCAGTTGATGCAGCCTTTCTGGCTGAATTCGGCATCAACCAGTCGGACCCGGCGGTCGCCAATATCACTGCGGCCGATATGACGACATTCGTTGATGGGGCATTTGCCGCTCTGTTCGACGATCCGGCATGGGGGGCCACCTGGTCGAGCGCATCGGATCAGGATGTCAGCAGCAGAATATCGCCGGATACGGTGATCGAGACCGGCACGAACGCCAATATCAGTCCGTTTCGCAAGCTTGCCATGGCTTTCACGATGATGGCCGATCTTGGCGGGGAAACCTTGAACGACCAGGCCTTCAAGGTGCTGACCGACAAGGCAGCGGTGATCGCCAGCCAGGGTATTCACGAACTGGCCCTGGCGCAGGGCGATGTCGGCGTCGATCAACAACGGATCGAACGGGCCGACCGGATCATGTCGCTGCAACTCGACACTTTGAACGAGGCCATCATCAATCTCGAAGCGGTCGATCCTTATGAAACGTCGACGCGCCTCAATCAACTCATCAGTCAGCTAGAAGTCTCGTACGCGGTGACGGGCCGCCTGCAGCAACTCTCGCTGGTCAGATACATATAGGACGCTAACTTCTAAGGGAGCAAAATGTACAAGTTCAATTATGCGGACGTCCTAGAGGACACCGGACAAGCGGCGCGCGAAGACGAGGCTACAGCAATCGAGCAATCGATCGAAATGCTGGAAAAGGCCCAGGCTGCCGGTGCCCGATCGCGAGAGGCCATCGAGGCGTTGTTCTATCTTCGCCGGCTTTGGTCGTTGTTGATCGAAGACCTTGCCAAGCCGGAAAACGATTTGCCGGAGTCGCTGAGAGCCGACCTGATTTCCATTGGCATGTGGATCATGCGTCAGGCCGAAAATATCCGAACCGGAAACTCGGACGACTTCAAGGGTCTGATCGACGTCTCCAAAATTATCGTGGCAGGTTTGAAGTGAGCCAATCATTCCACCTTTCTCTTCGCGCCGGCGAGAAAATCTACCTTAATGGAGCTGTCCTGAGGGCCGACCGGAAGGTCACGCTTGAACTGCTCAATGATGTGACTTTCCTGCTTGAAAGCCATGTCCTGCAGGCGGACGAGGCAACCACACCGCTACGTCAATTGTATTTTGTGGTTCAGACCATGCTCATGGAGCCGGATGAAATGGACGCCAAGCTTGAGCTGTTTCGTGAGTTCCACAAAGCGCAACTCAACACGTTCGAATCGCCTGAGATTGTTACTGAGCTGGACGAGGTTGGCCGTCTTGTGGAGAGCAAAAAGCACTTCGAGGCGCTTCGCACCATTCGAAGGATGTTCGCGCTGGAGAGTGAAATCATGTCGCCGCCAGCGCCCCAGCCCGAGACCGGCGCTGTACCTGTGATCGAGAGGAGTATCAAAGATGGAAGTTACGCCGCTTAGTTCGTTTGCCCCATCGGCTCAAGCAGAGCCGACGTCGGCTGCCAGCCTGGACTACAATGCATTTTTGCGCCTGTTGATCGCACAGATGCAAAACCAGGATCCGCTCAATCCGATGGAGGGGACAGAATACACCGCACAGCTGGCCCAGTTCTCCAGCGTGGAGCAATCGATCCAGACGAACCAGAAGCTTGACTCCTTGATGACATCGTTCTCCCTGTCCCAGGCAGAATCAATGATCGGCCGGACACTCACATCGGCCGACGGCAAAGTGTCGGGCGTGGTCGAGGCGGTCAACATCCTGTCGTCTGGCAGCATCGCGCAATTGCAGGATGGTCAAAGGGTTCCTTTGGGGGCCGGCATAACAATAAGCTGACACATGAACGAAGCTGACACATGAACGAAGCTGACGCGCTGGAGATCCTGCAGGCTGCGATCTGGACGACCATTATCGCATCTGGCCCAGCGGTCGCCGTTGCGATGGTCGTTGGTACGTCCATTGCGCTCATGCAGGCACTGACGCAGGTGCAGGAACTTACCCTGACCTTCATTCCCAAGATCGTTGCCATCCTGGTGACGATCTCATTTACCGCGACCTTCATCGGGGCGCAGGTCTATCAGTTTACCATTCTGGTCTATTCGCGGGTTGAGACCGGCTTCTGAAACTTAAAGAGCATGTTCGCGCAAGGTTGGCGCACTACCGTGGCTTCAGTCAGTGATATTGGAGGGCGGTATGTCGGATTCGACCATTTCCGCAACAGCACCATCATCAAATCGGGATACGCGTGACGTCGGCTTTGCGGTTGGTGTCATCATTATCCTCACGGTTCTGTTTTTGCCGATTCCGGCGGTGCTGATCGATATCGGCCTGGCCTTGTCGATTGCTCTATCGGTGCTGGTGCTGATGGTGGCGTTGTGGATCCAGAAACCGCTCGAATTCTCTGCATTCCCAACGGTACTGTTGATCGCGACGATGCTCCGGCTCTCACTCAATGTCGCTTCAACGCGGTTGATCCTGGCCAACGGCGCGGAAGGCTATGGCGCGGCCGGGCGGGTGATTGGCGGGTTCTCCAGTTTTGTCATGAACGGTGACTTTGTTATCGGCCTGATTGTCTTTGCCATTTTGATCACGGTGAACTTTCTGGTGATCACAAAAGGTGCCACCCGGATTGCAGAAGTCGGTGCCCGTTTCACGCTCGATGCGATTCCGGGCAAGCAAATGGCGATAGATGCGGATCTTTCGGCTGGTCTGATCGATGACAAGGAGGCGCAGCAGCGCCGCCGGGAGTTGGAAGAGGAAAGTTCATTCTTTGGTTCCATGGACGGTGCGTCGAAGTTTGTCCGCGGCGATGCGATTGCGGGTCTCATCATTACCGCAATCAACATTTTCGGTGGCATCGTCATCGGCATCACACGGCACGGCATGGAGCTTGGAGAAGCAGCAGACGTTTATACGCAGCTTTCAGTTGGTGACGGGCTTGTGTCTCAGATCCCGGCGTTGATCGTATCGTTGGCCGCCGGTTTGCTTGTCTCGAAAGGCGGCACGCGAGGCTCGGCGGAAAAGGCGGTGCTCGGGCAATTGGGCAAGTATCCGCGCGCCTTGATGGTGGCTGCACTCTTAATGTTCATCCTGGCGCTGGTCCCCAAGCTGCCGCTGCTGCCGTTTGCGATGCTTGGCGTCTTGATGTCGGTCATGGGACTGACAATTGTCGGCCAGCGCGAGACCGAGCGGCGGACAATTGAACTGCGGTCTGAAGAGGCTGAGCAACAGGCGGCAGATGAAGCACGCAACTCGGTAAAGGAATCTCTGCAGGCCAGCGAAATCGAGCTGTGCCTGGGCAAGCAACTTTCCACCAAGTTCATGTCCTCGCACAGCGAGCTGGCACACCGGGTGGCCAAGATGCGCCGCAAGTTCGCCCGGCAATACGGCTTTGTCATTCCCGATATCAAACTCAGTGACGATCTTTCGGTGGAGCCGAAGAACTATGAGATCAAGATACACGGCACCGCTGTTGCCGTGGAGAATTTGCGCCTAGGCGATGTGATGGTCATTATTGGCGATGGTCCGGGTCCGGACGTGCCCGGCGATGAAACCCGCGAGCCGGCATTTGGCATGAAGAGCATGTGGACGTCGGAACACTTTGCCGATGAGATCAAAAAACAAGGCTTCACGACCGTCGATACCATGTCGGTAATGTTGACGCATCTGAGCGAGGTTGTACGCAACAACCTGTCGCAATTGCTGTCCTACAAGGACATGCGGGCGTTGATTGACCGCCTGGACCCTGAGTACCATCGCCTTGTAGAAGAGTTGTGCCCAGCGCATCTGTCCTATTCCGGGCTGCAGGCCGTCTTCAAGTTGTTGCTGGCCGAACGGGTGTCGATCCGCAACATGCACCTGATCCTTGAAGCGGTTGCCGAAATTGCGCCACATGTGCGCCGGCCCGAGCAGATTGTCGAGCACGTGCGGATGCGCGTCGGCCAGCAGATCTGCGGCGATCTCATGAGTGACAACAAACTGACGGTTCTGCGTTTGGGCAATCGCTGGGATCTGGTCTTCCATCAGAGCCTGAAACGCGATGCCAATGGCGAAGTTGTTGAGTTTGATATCGATCCCAAACTAGTCGAAGAGTTTGCCACCGAGGCTTCTGATGTGATCAAGGAGCACATGAACACAGGACGTAGTTTCGTGCTGGTAACCGCACCGGATGCCCGGCCTTACGTGCGCCTGGTCGTTGAGCGGATCTTTGCGACTTTGCCGGTTCTGTCACATGTCGAGATTGCGCGCGGTGTCACGGTTGAATCGCTTGGGACGATTTCGTGACGCCCTATGCGTTTCCGCTGATCTTGTCAGCGTTCCTGGTGTTTTGCCGTGTCGGTGGCTGCTTGATGCTGATGCCGGGCTTTGCGAGCTCGCGGGTGCCGGTACGGGTACGCTTGCTGATCGTGCTGGCCATTTCGCTGACCATGAGCCCGCTGCTGGTGCCAAAACTCTACCTGCTGGTCTCGGCCGAAGAACCGGCTAGGCTGGTTCAGCTGGTTTTCTCCGAGACTGCCAAGGGCATGCTGATCGGCCTTGTCGGCCGGCTGTTTCTGGCGGCGATCGAGCTGGCCGGAAACTCAATGGCAGCCATGGCAGGTTTCAGCGCATTGCCCGGCGTTCCGATCGAAGGCAATGAGCCGATACCGGCGCTGGCATCCTTGATGGTCGTTTCGGCAACCTTGTTCATTCTGGTGCTTGATCTGCACTGGATGGTGCTGTTCATGATAGCAGACAGCTACAACGCATTGCCGGTCGGGGACGTTTTCGAGGCCCGCCCGTCGCTTGTCGTTCTGGCCGATAAGCTCTTTGAAACCACGCTTTTGGCCGGCAGGCTGGCAGCACCATTCATTATCTATTCAATCCTGATCAACCTGGCGATGGGGCTGACCAACAAGCTGACGCCGCAGATACCTGTGTTCTTTGTGTCATTGCCCTTTATCCTGGCGGGCGGTCTGTTTTTGTGGTGGTTCACCGTGCATGATGCGTTGCGTACATTCGGTGCGGCCATGGCACGCTGGCTTGGCGGATACTGAGCGATGGCCGGGATCAAGACCAAGCGCATGGCCAGGGTGCTCAAGGTGTTGCAAAGTCTTCGTCAGCGCGAAGAGGCCAGACTTGGTGCGATGGAACGGCGGTCATACGCACTGAAGTCTGCCCAGAGCAGTGCAATCGCGACCCTTAATGACCAATACGAACTCGATCGGCCGCAAGCTGCCGGCTTTTCCCGATTGATAGCCGATCAGTTGCGGCTGTGCGCGGCACAGGAACAGGCCGCTGAACAGCAAGCAGCAAGACAGCGCGACAGGTTGGCGATGCGGCGCGGGCTTGAAAGGGTCACAGAGCAGCTTGTCAACGATCTCAGCCAGGCCGACCAGCGCAGTGATGAAGCGGCCGGGCTGCAAGACGTGATCGATGTCTATCGCGGCAAGCCTGCGGCAAGCAAACAGTGACATGATTGTTGCTCAGGCCATTGTATGATCAAGGACCCTTAACGCATGTCCATTTCACCACCAGGCGATATCGTTCTCGATGTGCTGCGCGCATCGGATCCGGTCCGCCAGCAGGCAGCCACACAAAAGCTGAGCCGTATTGCCGAACCGGTCATCAGGCCGACGGCAGCGACACCGGAGCGAGCATCGTTCGAAACCAAGATATCTGCGATGCAAGGTGGCTATCGGGCAAATCTGGCGGGCGCCGGGCGTCCGGCAGCCAATTCCGTGGTGGGTTCCGCTCATCGGCAGTTCGAAACACTGATTTTGAAGGATTTTGTGCAGCGGATGCTGCCGGCCGAGGCCGAAGCAACTTTTGGCGAGGGTACCGCCGGCAGCATCTGGAAATCGTGGATGGCCGATGCGGTAGCAACCGAGGTCGCCAAATCCGGCGGGGTCGGAATTTCCAATATGCTGGAGCCAGCGCCAGTTGCACAGCAGGCCAAGTTGACGGCTCCAACGAATGTGGCCGAACAGGCCCAGCCCATTTCACAGCCTCAGGTGGTCGTCGGGCCGGTTGAACAGCCTTCCGGTTTGAGTGGCTTTGTTGCCAAACTGCAAGAGATTTTCCTGGGGATCTTCGGTGACGGCAGGTCTGCCGCGGCAGCTGGCGAGAACCAGCAACGATCGAGGCCCGCATTCGATGTATGAGACGGGTCTCAATTCAGTATCGGGCGCTGGCATGCAAAGCCAGGAGCTGCTGACAATGGTGGAGCGCCTTGAGGAGGTCGTGGATGCAGAAACGGCGGCACTTACCGAGCACCGGGTCATGGATCTTGCGGTCTATACGCGCAAGAAGAGCCAGTTGTTGCTTGAGGTCACCAGACTTACGCGGATGATGAAGCTGCCGAGTGCAGATGCCAAGCTGCACAGTCAGCTGCAGAGTTTGAGATCGAGTCTCGATCTTAATCGCACAACGCTGGATCTGCATTTAAGAGCCGCAAATCAGTTGACCGAAGTCATCTCAGACGCCGTCAGGGCAGCAGAATCCGATGGAACCTATTCTGCATCCCAATACGGCGACCGGTTCGTCTGATGGTTCGAATTGTGGTCAGCGCGATCTGGATCTGCCTAGTCACCGCCGGGTCGAGCTATGGAGCCTTGACGATGATGGGGGGCAGCGCCGGGCCAGCGACCGAGGTCGACGAGTTTTTTGGCGGGCTCGATTATGTCAAAACCCCGATCATCAGCGTGCCGATCGTCTCCGGCGGAGAGATCAAAGGCTACCTAATTGCCCAGTTCGTCTTTACAGCGGATGGCAAACTACTGCGCAAATTGTCGGTGCCACCTGAGATTTTTCTGACCGATGAAGCCTTCCAGGCGATCTTTGCCGGAGAAGCGCCGAACTTCAAGAACCTCAAAAAATACGATCTCGCGGGCCTCAAGACGAAAATTGCAGAGAACGTCAACAAGCGATTTGCGGCTGATATTGTTCGTGATGTGCTGATTGAGCAGTTCAATTTTGTGCCCAAGGACCAGGTCCGCTACGGTCCCAGCCGGTAATGTTTCTGTAGATGCTACTCGGCCAGGACTTGCGCGAGCTTCTCAAACGGTGCGGTGTCTGTCAGGTCGTCGATCCCTTGTGAAAGGTGGGCATAGATCTTCGGCGTCAGCTGGACCGCCTTGTCGAGCTCAGGGTCCGCACCTGGTTGATAGCCGCCGACGAGACGCAGATCGCGGGTGTCCTCATACCGCGAAATCAGGCCGCGCAAGCTCAAGATCAGCGTGGCTTCTTCTGGAGACCAAACCTGGC
The DNA here is from genome assembly GCA_013002595.1 of Hyphomicrobiales bacterium. GTDB lineage: Bacteria > Pseudomonadota > Alphaproteobacteria > Rhizobiales > Aestuariivirgaceae > JABDJG01. The sequence continues at coordinate 28,193 of JABDJG010000473.1, forward strand.
CGGACAGCCGGGATACCGAGGCAAGAACGTCGATCGCCGGATAGCGGCCCTGTTCGGCAATCGCTCGTGACAGGACAATGTGACCATCAAGGGTGCCGCGTATACAATCGGCAACGGGTTCATTGTGATCATCGCCATCGACCAGTACCGAATATATCCCGGTAATGGTGCCGCTGCCTTCCCTGCCGGTGCCGGCGCGCTCAAGCAGGATAGGCAGATCGCTGAACACACTGGGGGCATAGCCCCGGGCCACTGGCGGTTCACCGGCCGCGAGCGCGACTTCGCGCGCGGCATGGGCGAACCGCGTAATGGAATCGATGATCAGCAATACAGTTTCTCCGCGATCGCGGAAATATTCGGCTACCGATGTGGCCGTCAATGGTGCCAGCTTGCGCATCATCGGGCTTTCATCGCCGGATGAGACGACGGCCACCGTGCGGGCGCGGGTCTGCGGTGCGGCGTCTTCGAGAAATTCGCGAACCTCGCGGCCGCGCTCGCCAACCATGCCGATGACGATGGTGTCGAAACCTTGCGCCTCGGCAAGCATGGCAAGCAACGACGATTTGCCGATACCCGAGCCGGCGAATATGCCGATGCGCTGACCGGCGCACAGCGGCGTGAACAGGTCGATGGCGTTCAGGCCGGTCCGAACCGGCTGTTTGATGCGCTGACGGTGCATTGCTGGCGGCGGCCGGACTTTCTTCGGGTCGACTTCTATGCCCCGGGTCACCGGGCGAGGATTGTCGATCGGATGCCCGAGCGAGTTCACCACGCGGCCTTTCCAGCTGATATCGGGCGCAACTGTCAGCCGGCCAAGATGCCAGGCCGGCGTGCCCAGGCCGACTGCAATATCGTTATGGAACGGTTTGACCAGCACGCCACTTGCATCGACATGCACGACCTCGGCGAGCATTTCTTCACCGTCCGTTTCGGCGCAAACACAGTCGCCAAGTTTTGCGGTCTGCGACAGGCCGGAAATCTTGCACGATGTCGAAGAGACTTCGCATACTCTGCCGCCGACCCTGGTGAGGAACGGTTGGCGAGCGGATATCACGAAGATTCACCCAGAGTCCGGATGGCATTCTGGAGCGTGGACTCCGTATCACTGATGGCGCTGGCGAGGCTCTCGAATGTGCGTGATACGGCAATCAGGTCGGTCATCTGTTTGACCGGATTGACGTTTGATTGCTCAATGAAGCCCTGGGCGACGCCGTTTGCGGTGAAGTCCAATATGGGTTCTGCCGGCAGATTGGGGACAACGCCGGAGTTCTCAAAGCGGGAGAGTTGCGCATTCTGCGGCAAACTGAACAATCCGATGGCGCCAACTTGCTGATTGTTTTGGGTTATCATGCCGTCGCGGGCGATTTGCGGCGGTCCGGAACCGGGGTTGAGAACCAGGGGTGCGCCGCCTGCATCAAGGATCGAGTGGCCGTTGACGGTCTGCAATTCTCCGGTTTCCAGCATCTGCATGCGACCATCGCGGGTGTAGGCAACACCGTTTGGACTCTGAAATGCCAACCATGCATCGCCTTGAACAGCAACATCAAGCGGGTTGTTGGTGCTGATCAGAGCACCTGAGTTGCGTGAGATGTGCGTCCGGCCGGACGTTGCGAATGCAGTCGGCTGGCTGGTTTGCTGGGAGATCAGGCTCTCAAAGCTGATTTCGTCGGCACGAAAGCCCACGGTGGAGCTGTTGGCGACATTATTGGCGATGGAGTCCATGCGCTTGATCAGGGCCAGTTGGGCCGACAGCGCGACGTCCAGATTGACGGGCACGTCTAGCGTCCTCCACGGAAGATGTTCTGCAGGTTGAGCAGCAGATCAGGGCCAATACCGTAAACGGCCGGACGCGAGGCAAGCACGTTCGGCACAGTCGGTGCTTCGCTCGGCCGCTCCAGTTCCCAAAGCGTGGTGAAGCGGTCAATGAAACGGGCAAGCTTGTCTGGATCCTGGAGGTCTTCGACATCAAGCCGCCTGTCGATCATTTCAATCTGCTTGTCGAGATCGAGCATCGACATGGTTGCCGGCAAGCCGAGTGCGGTTTGAGCAACCTGCAACATGGCCCGGTCGCCAAGAATATCCAGCGCGCTTTCGACTGAGCCGGCCTTGCGTTCGAAATAAAGTGCCAGCCGTACGCCCTGATTGTCTTCGCCAGCCGAAACTTCGAGCGTCTGACGAATGTACCGGTCTACGGTGCCCGACTGGGTGCGATCGAATGCGGTCGTTGTTTCCCCGTAGCGCACGAAATTAAAGGTCTCGGCGAACTCCTTGAAACGCGGGTCGCTCAGCGTGTTGGCAAAGCTGCGCGGTTCGTCTGTACCCTCGGTCAGCACCTTTCGCATGAAGGCCTTGGCATAGATCATGTCATCGAGGTTGAAGGCACGCATTGCTGTCGCATAAAGACGGTCATCGCCCAGAAAATCGTCGATCGATTTCACAGACCGGATGTTCTGCTCATAGTACTCGACCTCTCGGGCAACGAACGGCTCTGCGGCAACCGACTCCAGCGAACGCTGCAGATTGCGGGTTAAGAACTGATAGCTTGCGGTGGTTGAAAGCACGTTTTGCTCCATCGAGACATGTCACGAGCCTCCAGTATGCACAGGCAAGCTTTCGTCAGGCTGGTTTAATGACGCGCTGCATAAGTGGCGGCGCTGATCAGGTTCGCGCAAGTCTGGAGGCCTAATTCTGACACCGACAAAAAAACTTCATCAGCGTTTCGCAAGGGATCGGTTTGTGAACATTATTCTCGGCCTGATTGTAACTTTTGGCTGTCTGTTTGGCGGCTTCATGGCGATGGGCGGGCACCTCGGTGTCATCTGGCAACCATGGGAATTCGTGATTATCGGCGGATCAGCGGTCGGGATCTTTTTGATCGCCAATCCGATGAAGGTGGTGAAGGATGCCGGCAAGGCGTGTGTGGAGGCCTTCAAGGAATCCGTGCCGAAGCCGCAGGATTATCTTGATGTTCTAGGGGTGCTTTATTCGCTCATGCGGGTCTTGCGCGGCAAGTCGACGAATGAGGCTGAAGGCCATATTGACGATCCGGAAAATTCCTCGATATTTCAAGCAGCTCCAAAGGTTCTTGCCAACGAAGCGTTAACGAGTTTCATCTGCGACTACTGCCGCCTGATCATCATGGGCAATGCGCGCCCGCACGAGATCGAGGCGTTGATGGATGAAGAGATCCATACGCTGGCGCACGACAAATTGAAGGCGCAGGGCGCGATGCAGAACATGGCTGACGGTCTCCCGGCGCTCGGGATTGTCGCCGCGGTGCTTGGCGTGATCAAGGCCATGGGCGCACTCGATCAGTCGCCAGAAATTCTCGGCAAGCTTATCGGTGCTGCCTTGGTGGGAACATTTGCCGGCATCTTCATGGCCTACGGCATGGTCGGCCCTGTTGCATCAAAGATCAAGATCGTGCGCGAAAAACAGATGCGGCCATACATTGTCATCAAACAGACGCTGCTCGCCTTCATGAACGGTGCCATGCCGCAGATTGCATTGGAGCATGGCCGAAAAACCATCTCGGCATACGAGCGGCCGTCAATCGATGAAGTTGAAGAAGCAACCGTGACGGCCGGACAGACAGCTTAGCAAACGAGTTGAACCGACAACAGCAGGTCTTCACCGACAATGGAATCTGAAGTCGCTCATAAAGATGCAACCGATCAACTGCTGCGGCCGGCCGGCTTCAAGCTCGACGACTGGCCGGCATTCAGCGCGGCGATTGAGCAGGCTGCCGAATTGTTCGGACGTATGCTGGGTAAATTGGTGACGGGTGAATTGACGATTGAGGTCGCAGAGGTCGTGGCCGGACCGGCCGGCAATCTGATCGATCAGGACCAGGCATACGTGACAAACGTTGTGCATGCACCAGGATGGGATGCCAAACTGCTCGTTGGCACGTCGAGAAACTCGGCCTTGCGCGTTGTCGAGATGTTTTTCGGAGGCAGCGGACCGGCTGACGGTCTTGCCGTTGACCGCGATTGCAGCAGAATTGAGTTGGCAGCTGTCGGGTTGATGTTCCGGTATCTGGCCGCGGTGCTGCAATCCAGTTTTGCGCCGATCGCCGATCCTGAAATGGAGCCGGGTACGTGTGTGGACGAGGTGATACTTGATGACCTCGGCGGCCCGGAAGAGCCGATCGTCATAGTGCGGTTGGCGTGCGTGCTCATGGAGCAAAACATCGAGGTGTTCATCGCTGTCGCGCAGCGAACGCTGTCGGCTGTCGGCGACCCATTGCGAATGGTTGTCGAAGATGCGGCTGAAGCAAGCGATCCAAAGTGGTCGGAGCATTTTGATCGCCAGTTCCGGCGTGCCGATGTGGACTTGACGGCAGTCATGGATGGCGGTGCCTTGACGCTGGATGAAGTGTCACGTCTGCGCGCCGGGCAAGTGCTTGAACTGGAGGCAACGGTCGACAGCTTGATCAAGGTCGATTGTAACGGTCATCCGATGCTGTGGTGCCGTCTTGGACAGGCCGATGGCTCGTTCATGCTCAAGGTCGAACAGTTCTTTGATGCCGAACAGGATCTGATGGAAGAATTGCTAACCGCCACCGCGGTCAAAAATTAGGTTGGAGTAGTAAAGCATGCAGGAGACGCAACCCGAAATCGAAGTCATGCAGGTGGCCGAAGATACAGCCGATGGCACCGATGCGCCGCAATCCGGTCAACCGGCGTCCTCGCCGGGCCAGAATTTGGACATCGTCATGCAGATCCCCGTTTCAGTTGATGTGAGGCTGGGGTCAACGAATATGCCCGTCTCGCGGCTGATGAAACTTGGGCGAGGGTCGGTCGTGGCGCTTGATCGCAAGGTGGGCGAACCGATTGATGTTGTGGTGAACGGGCGGGTCATCGCGCGTGGTGAAGTCGTCTTGCTGGAAGACGGCAGTTCCCGATTTGGTATTTCATTGACGGAGATTGTCAACGCCGGGCCTTCACAGAAGTCATCCAATGACGATGGAACGCAATGAGCGCAGAAACTGCGGTCAACAGCAAGGTTTATTCAAGGCCGCTGAAGGGGTCTGAGAAAGTAGCTATTCTTCTGCTTGCTCTGGATCGCTCGTTGGCCAGCCAGTTGCTTCACCATTTCGAACCGGATGAAATCACTACAATTCGTTCTGCGGCTGACAGCCTGGAACCGATTACTGCTTCTGATCTGGAATCGATTGTCGAGGAGTTCGCGAAGCAGTTCTCTTCTGGTTTGGGTTTTGTTGGAAAGCCCGGCGAGCTTCACAGTTTGCTGGAGACGGCGTTAGGTTCACCAGAGGAAACTGAAATACCCGAAGGAGATGATCCAGAACAGGCCGTCGAGTCAACGTCAGTGTGGGTGCAACTGGCCGAGATATCGATCGAAGAAGTTCTGCTGCCGTTCCTGCTGGAACAACACCCACAGACGGTAACGATTATTTTGTCGAATATGACGTCGGAAGTTTCAGCCAAGATCGTCGCGCAGTTGCCTGACAACCTTAGCGCCGAGATCATGCGCCGTATGTTGAGCCTCAAACAGGTGCACGAAGATGTCCTGTCGTTGATAGAAGATACGTTGCGGGAGGAGCTGCTGGCCGAGGAGGAGGAAGGCGCGGCAAATGCCGGCCATTCGCGTATCGCCAACATGATCAACCGGATGGATGGCGATCAACGCCAGCAGATCATCGACAATATTACAGCTGCGGCGCCGGAAGAGGCAGAAGCCATCAAGAAACTGCTGTTCTCGTTCGAGGACATCGAGGAATTGTCCGAGGAGGCCTGTCAGATACTTTTTGGCACGGTCCCGACCGAGGTGACTGTCATGGCGTTGCATGAAACAGAAAGTGGTTTGCGAGAAAAAATCCTCTCATCGCTGTCCGCAAGATCGCGGCGGATGGTCGAAGCTGAACTGAACGGTGCATCGGATATCGCGACGGAAGATATCAAGGAAGCCCGTCTCAAGGTTTCAGGCACAGCCCTCAGCCTGATCGAAAGCGAACAGATCCAGATCGAAGAAGAAGGCGATTGAGGCAATTTCCGCCAACAGGACAATTGAACGACATTCATGTCTGATCAACCTGACGACGACAGTAAAACCGAAGAAGCAACCTCCAAGAAGATCCAGGACGCGGTCGACAAGGGCAATTTGCCGTTCGCCAAGGAGGCGCCGGTATTCACTTCCATGGTGGGCATGTTGATGGTCATGATATTTGTCATCGTGGACGGTGCCCGGCGGTTGTCCTCGGTGTTTGCAAGACTGATCGAGAACCCCGGCTTATGGTCGTTTTCGGCCGGCGAAGACACCGTCATCCTGCTGTATTCACTCATCGGCGAGGTCGGCAGGCTGCTGATGCCTGTTATCGGTATTCTGCTGATTGCCGGGCTGGCCGGCTCGCTGTTTCAGAATACGCCGAGCATTGTCGTTGAGCGGATACGACCGAAATGGTCGAAGCTGTCGATCCGTGAAGGCTGGAAGCGCATTTTCGGATCGCAAGGGCGCATTGAGTTTCTCAAATCGGTGTTCAAGTTCTCCCTGGTTGCAATAGTGGCTGCTGTCCTGCTGCGCACCGCCAAGGGGGACGTGATCACGGCGATGTTTGTAGATCCATTCCAGGTTCCGGCAATGATTCTCACATTGTCGATGAAGCTGCTCGGCGCTATTTGCGCGGCCACGCTGTTGCTAGCGGCGGCCGATGTTGTGTGGTCACGGCGTCTGTGGCGCGAAAAACTGAAGATGACCAAGCAGGAAGTCAAGGACGAGCACAAGCAGACGGATGGCGATCCGATCGTCAAGGCGCGTCTGCGCTCGATAGCCTGGGATCGCCAGCGCAGGCGGATGATGTCATCTGTTCCGCAGGCGACCCTGGTGATTGCGAACCCAACCCATTATGCCATAGCGCTGAGATATGTACCTGAAGAGGCCGGCGCGCCTCTGGTCCTGGCCAAAGGCAAGGACCTGATCGCCCTGAAAATTCGTGAGGTGGCCGCCGAGCACAACGTACCGGTGATCGAAGACAAGCCTCTGGCAAGGTCGATGTTCGATGTTGTCGAGGTCGACCAGATGATTCCCGCTGAGTTTTATCAGGCCGTTGCAGAAATAATTTTCTATCTCAATGAACAGGCTGCGAGGCGATTGCCGGCAGTGACAAGATATGGGTGAGCTAATGCAAAGAGAAGCCGGTAGACACATGCAAGATTGCGAACAACTGCTCGCCCGGGCCCTGGTGGGCTTTGCGGCCGAATTGAGAATTATCGACGTTGTCCATTTGATCGCGGACATCCACCTGGAACGTCATGGCCATCTGGAAGACATGATCAACTCGGCAGCGGAATTGTTCTTCAAATCCGGCACCCTCAAATTCTCCAAGGCCGGCCACGTGGAAATCAATTGGGGGAGTGCAGCGGCTGTCACGGTCTGCATGCAATTTTGTCATGAGCAGGTCGTTGCGCATTTTGATCTGCTGATTGAATCCGACGGGGCAGGGGTGCAGCTAAAACTGCTGGATACAAATACAGCAGGTGGCGAAAATGTGTGCCGCACCACACAACTCGCCGAGGCCCTGGCCGATGCCCAGCTGTTCCTGCCGTTCGAGGTCATATCCCGCTATCAACGAAATGTGCTGCAAGGCGAACTTCTTTAAATCGACTTCAAGTTGCGGGGCGCGGCATGCTTCAATTGAAGAAACCTGCCAGTTTTACCTGCTGACCGCCCAATCCCTGCTTGAATTTCCTCACACCGGCCGCGCCTTCGTCGTTCACGCCGCCGAGGTCAAAGTCAGTGATGCCTCTTGCCTTGAGTTGCACGATAGCCTGCCAGAGCAGCTGATGGTGTGCACCCAGTTTGCGCCCGCCGGCACTGGTCCAGCCGATCTGATAGGTCGCCGATGTGCCGTGTAGCAGTATCAAGATGCCCGCAACGACTTGCCCGTCCTGTGTTGCATTCCAGATCACCGCCTCTTGCCGTGGCACCATGGATTGCAGCAGTGCAGTGAGCAGTTTAATGGGCGGGCCACTATAGGACTTTTCGAGACGGTCGGTTTCGTAGGCCTTCATGAACGGAGCCGAACTTGCGCCGGTCCAGTCGTCGGTCACAATCAGGCTGCTGCGCTCGGATTTCGACAGGACATTGCGCCATTTGCCATTCAGACCGGCACGGAGCGTTTCCACGGTGCCGGTCAGATCAAGCCAGATTGTTTGATAGCCTTCAAAGTTCGACTTGCGGACGTATCCAGATGTCGTGATTGTTGCCCTATTGTCCTTGTTGTCTACAACCTCGGGCAGCAGGCGGATTTTGCGTCCGATGCGCCTTGGAAATTCTTGAGCAAGTGCCCGGAAGAACGCGGCCAGATGGTCTGGAGTGCCAAAGCCGGCAAACCACAATGGCCCCCGGTCGAGACTGATTGCATGCACCAGGTTCTTGATGACACCGACCTCGGCCAGCTGAACCAGCCCGGCCTCGCATCCATCGATCTTGACGATACCGTGCCGGGCGCCGATCTGATTGGCCGCCCGGTTGGCCAGTGCGTACGGGTAGTGCTGCAACAGTGTGGAACGCCGAATGGATCTAAAATAGTCTTCCCATGTTGCAAGCGGTACGGGTGCCCAATCGATTTCACAGATTGCCATGTGCGTTGCCAGCAGACGCGAAAACCCGGTCAAATGATTCAATTTAACAATGAACCGCTCTGGTGCCGAAGCTGTCTGTTCGGTTTATTTTCTGGTCTGCTGCGCCAGGATACTATTTGCCTCCACCCGGGCCATATCGACGAGATATGCCAGGAACTTCAGATCAGCCGCAAGACAGATGTCTTTGAGCTCTTCCGCCATATTGTGCACGTACAGCACAACATCCGATTTGCTTGCTTTGGACTCCAACCATACTTTTGAAATTTCTTGTTTGCCGGCAGATTCCATTTGTTCGGTTGTCGCGCCACTTGTGGTCGGCGCATCGTGCTGATCCTGTCCGGATGGTTCTCGCAACTCGGTTGTCAGCAACTCATAGAGTTCCGTGATGTTGGGGTCATCCAGCGAGGCAATGTCTTGTTGTAACGAGGTTGCCTTGTCGAGAACGTGTGTCCTAACGCATTTGCCCAGATGCGGGTTCGCAATGTGGCCCGCATCCTCAGTTTGCAAGAAAGTTGGTTGTCTCTTATTCATTACTGCCGTCCCGTCATTTTTGTGTTGTCGATTGCCGGTAGCCGGTTCAATCAGGTTAAAAAGGTTTGCCCCTAGTGCGATTGGTTCGGAGCGGCGTTTTCGATTTCTGAGATCATGGCACGCCACTGGGATGATTGACTGAAACTCCAATCGTCTGGAGGAACACACTTCGTTTCAGGTAACTTGATCCACTCTACTAACTGCATTGCGTCTTGCTGCTTTATGTTGACCTTATGTTGATTGGCCCACGCAATCAGGCGTTGGACCCTTCGCAGCTCGATGATGGGCAAACTGCCCAGGACTGATGAGAAATTTAACTCCGCGTAGTGTGTCCGGCGTGCCGCAGTCGTGGCCGACTGCCATTCCAGCGTCGAGATCATCTTGTCTGCACGCATGGCATTGAGAGTGGCCAGGATGTTCACGCGAGGCTCAGACAGAGGCTGATAGCCAAATTCGTGTGTTGCATGCACCAGGGCCACATCGGAATCGTCGACCAGTTCTCCAGCCTGATACATCTGGAATACCTGCCCGATGCCGATCATCCCGAACGGGGCACATTCCGCGGCGCGAAGAGCGCCCATGCTGGCGGCGCCGGCGACCGACACGCCTTCGGACAACGCAAATAGAATTTCCTTGTGCCAAACCGACCGGGTCTGTTCAAAGCAGCCATCGATAATTCCGATGGTGGATGCACCATTCAGCACCGCCTTGGCAACATCGCCCCAAACAACGGGCCCGGCGATAATCAGTTCAGGATCCTCTTGTTGAACTTGATCGATCATTCCGGCCAGACTGGGGCCTGCGAACAAAATCCTCACGCTGCGACCCCTTGCATGTGGCGAAGGCCGCGCTGGGTTATCTGAACGCGGTTGCCCTGAAGAGGAACCTGAAGTTCATCGGCGATCACACGAACGACGTGAATGCCAAATTCCTGCGCATCCAATTCGACGACCAGTATCTGTTCGATGCCAACCGAATTCAGCCGATCCGTTAAGTCCTCGACCTTTTGTTTCATGCTAGCCGGTTCGGCCGGGCTCCGGGAACTGGCTTGCGCTCGGCCAGGACGTGCATAGGAATTCGGCCGACTGTCCGGTAGGTCGTGGAGTTTTTCAGCCTCATAGTGCTCGGCGCGAATATCGTCTCGTGCACCAGCGACCAGGGCCAATCGGGCTTGGGCGGCCTCCGTGATGGCCTTGACCATGGCGCGCCCTGCATCGGGATGACACCCGCATCCGCCACACTTGCTGCCGGTCTGGCCCGCAGCTTCATGGCGGTAATGTTTGGGTTCCAGCAAGGCCAGAAATGCGGGTAATTCAGTGTCTGAGTGCATATGAAACATACGCAGACTCAAGCCAGCAGCCTCGATCAGTTGTAACAGCGCGGGCAGGTGTACGTCTTCTTGCCCCGTTGGCTGAAATTCAGAGTTACGCAGATTCTGCTTGGGCAGAAACTGCATATTGGCCAACGCATCTCTTTCAATGAGCTCGCATAAGGCATGAAACACTGCTTCATCATGGGTGTTGCCGGATGCAAGGCCGTCAGATGCAACATAAAATGCATCGTGATAGCCGGTCGGGGACTCGCGGTGATCGAGGCCGACCAGGGACCAGGGCACAAATGTAAGGTCATCTGTTCCAAGGTTCCTGGCTTGCTTCCAGGCCGTGGTTTCAAACGCTGCAAATCGATGAGGGTGGCAACGGGCAATTGACGCCAGATCGATGATGGGTTGCCCTGAACGGTTCAAGGAATCAAACGATGTCCAAACGACTGTGTCTGGCAGGCGCTCGGCGATCGCCGTCTCTGCGGCTTCCATCGCAGCCGAGATCATCGCTGAATCAATATCCGGTCCCTTGCCCAGACTAACAGAAAGGCTGTGTGAGTTTGGACGCACAGCCAACGCCACCGGAATGCCTAGGTGATCCAGGCCGGTTAGTTCTCCAAGCCGCGATATGCCAAGGCTGTGGAAATGCGGCCGCAAGCGAGCCAATGTCTGGCGAGCGCCACATGATCTGTCATTGTGCAGGCTACTTGGACTTCGAACGGCATACTGTTGTGACATACATTCAACGCTCCGGGTTCTCGAAAGGCGAACAAATCCGATGGCCAATTTCCGGCGTGACCATCGGATCTAGAAGTTTAGGACGGCAGGTTGGCGTCGCGGCAACCAAGCTCAGTTGGCTCGGAGCGCATGGTGAACATGACACCGTCGAGCTTGTCGCTCTGGTGTTCGGTGGGCTCGGAGCGCATGGTGAACATGACGCCGTCGAGCTTGTCGCTTTTGTGCTCGGTGGGCTCGGAACGCATGGTGAACATGACGCCGTCGAGTTTGTCGGTTGCGGTTGCACTCAGTCCATTGCCGGCAACGGCTTTGGTTGAGACCGGAAAGGCTTCACCGTTCGGTGAACCGAAGACCATTGTTCCCGCGGACTTGTCATACGAAAAACTGCTCATAATTCTCTCTCCATGTTTTTGATTCAGAGATCAAATCATTAACGGGCAGGCGTGACTCCTGTGTGAGAGTCGACGATCAGCGTGTCACAACGCCGATCGACCGCAGTCACTATTTGAGACCTGCACGCCATAGTCCTTCGAGCAAGTGCTTGGTATCTTTGATGTTTTTGTCCGGGATCACCGTGAACAAACG
>JABDJG010000480.1 GCA_013002595.1 Hyphomicrobiales bacterium
ACATCGGCCAACGCACAGCAGATGCCTGGCTCAGCGACAATTTCCAGCACGTCGGCGCGCGCTCGACCTTTGACCTGAGCAGTCACTTTCAAACGACCCGGATTGCGGGTGAAGTCTAGGGTCTCAACGGGCCTTGGTCACCGCATCGAAGCGCATCAGCGTTGCCAGCAGTGCCTCCAATTCATCGAGCGGGATCATGTTGGGGCCATCTGAAGGGGCGGTGTCGGGCGCCTGATGGGTTTCGATGAAAACCGCGGCGACACCAACGGCGACGGCGGCCCTGGCAAGGGTCTCGACAAACTCGCGCTGACCGCCCGATGTGGCGCCCTGCCCGCCTGGTTGCTGGACCGAATGGGTGGCATCGAAGACAACCGGTGCACCGAAGCCGGCCATGATCAGCAGGCCGCGCATGTCCGAGACAAGCGTGTTGTAGCCAAACGATGTGCCGCGGTCGGTGACCAGCACGTTGACATTGCCGCTGTCGGTCACCTTGGCGATGACGTTTTTCATGTCCCAGGGGGCGAGGAACTGGCCCTTCTTGACGTTGACCACCGCACCGGTTGTGGCGGCGGCGACCAGCAGGTCGGTTTGCCGGCACAGGAAAGCTGGGATCTGCAGAACATCGCAGACCGCGGCCACCTCGGCGCACTGGCCAGGTTCATGGACATCGGTCAGGACGGGCAAGCCGAACTCGGCTTTGACATCGGCAAAGATCGCCAGGCTGGTATCAAGCCCGGCGCCGCGCCTGCTGTTCAAGCTGGTGCGGTTGGCCTTGTCGAACGATGACTTGTAGATCAGACCGATGCCGAGGCGGTCGGTGATTTCCTTTAAGCGCCCGGCCATCTCGAAGGCATGGTCGCGGCCCTCCAGCGCACATGGCCCAGCGATCAGCGTCAACGGCAGGTGATTGGCGATCTTTAACTGGCCAACCTTGACCGTGCTCTCAGGCGTCATCTCATCATTCCACTTCGTAGATCATGCAGGTACATGAGCCATGGGCATAAAGCTTCCCGGCCGCATCGACAAGGCGGGCTTCGGATGTGGCCATGCGGCGGCCGAAATGGACGATCTCGCCACGGCAGATCATGCGGCCGGTCTGCCCGGTGACGGGGCGCACGTAATTGACTTTCAGTTCGACCGTGCCATAGCTGCGACCGGGCGGGATCCTGGTCTCGATGGCGCAGCCGAGCGCGCTGTCCAGCACCGAGGCGGTCCAGCCGCCATGCACGATGCCTTGCGGGTTGTTGTGCTGCTCGTCGGGAACGCCTTCAAAGACGGCAACGCCATCGGCAACCTCAATACACCGAAAGCCCAGCAATACGCCGAGCGGCGCAGCGCCCGGGCCGGCCATCATTTCTCTCAGCCGGTCGATACCGGGCATGTCTGATCGGCGTCTTGTCATGGGGTGTGTTTAACGTGCGATCTGCTCGAATGCCACAGCGACGCCGAAGGTTTCCTGAGGCTCGATATATGAACAGTCATTCCAGGACCTGTACTCGAGGTTGTTCCGTTGAAAATGGGCTCTGGCAGCGCCGAGATCGTCAACCCCGATCCGGTACCCGGCAAGCCTTGCGCCGTTTGAGACATCCGGTGGGTCGGCCTGATAATCATCCTCAAACCGGGCAGCTTCAACGACCGAGATGCGCCCCCTTCCCGTTTCAAACACCAGAGAACCGTTTTGCGCGCTCGAGACAACGCCGGTGTATCCTTCAAGGAAGGCTGCATGGGCATCAGGCGCGGCACTGACGATGCAGACGTCGGTGATCGTGTGGGCCGTGTTGGCATGACGCTGGTAGTCGGGTTTCCAGAAATGTTCCGGGGCATGTTGCTGGCAGGTAAAGAACGCATTTGCCGGGCTTAGCGGATCGGTTGCAAAGGCCAGCGAGAAGCCGACGGTCACCTCGTCACCGGACGGCAATGTGGCTTTGCGCGAAAAATCAAAGGGCTGGTAGGTCTTGAGCCCCGATGCGGCAAACCGATGCTGGTCGGCGCGGGCATCGGCCGATTCCAGCACCAGCATTGAAAGCCCCTCACCCTTTGCCAGGAAATCGCGGTTGTGGGCGGCAAAGCTGAAGGTGTCCGGGCCGTGCTCGGGGATATCCTTGGGCGCTATCACGGTCAGGACTTCAAGAAAGCAGCCCTGCAGCTGGATGTTGCTGTTGCCGGTGCCAAACGGGTGCTGGGCCTTGGGCGTCATGGTAAAGCCCATGGCCTGATAGCGGGCCCGTGCCCGATCGAGCTCAGCAACAGCCAGGACGAGATGGTCAAGGCCGCTCATGATGTCTTCCGGGCAGGTTTCTTGCGCGCCGGTTTCTTGGCGGCGGGCCTCTTGGCGGCAGGTATGGGAATCGCCCGCTCCGGCATTGTGCGGACATGAAGGTCGCGCTGCGGGAACGGGATCTCGATGCCCGCCGCCGCGAAGGCCTCGAAAATCTTGAAGCGCAGGTCGCTGGCAACGAATGCCACCCAGGCAACGTCATCGATGAAGGCGCGGACCTGAAAATCCAGCGAGTTGTCACCAAAGTTGGTGAACAGGACCGAAGGCTCAGGGAACGGCATGACGTGATCGCAACGGCGGGCGCAATCGAGCAGGATTTGTTCAACCTGTTTTGGATCACTGCCGTAGGAAACGCCGACGGACACTTTGGTGCGGCCGAGCACATCGCCGTGGTACCAGTTGGAGACCGATTCAGAAATCAACGTGGAGTTCGGCACGATGACCGAACACCGATCGAAGGTCTCGATCTCGGTGGAGCGCACGTTGATCCGCTTGACGATGCCTTCACCGCCCGACGTCTGCACCCAATCACCGACCTTGATCGGGCGTTCAGCCAGCAGGATGAGGCCGGAAACGAAATTGTTGACGATCGACTGGAGGCCGAAACCAATGCCGACACCCAGCGCACCGACGACGATGGCCAGATTGTCGAAATCAAGCCCTGCCGACGTCAGGGCCAGACCACCGGCGAGCAGAATACCGGCATAACTGGCACCGGTGCGGATCGAGTTTCGAACACCTGAATCGATCGCAGTCTGCGCCAGCACGCGGCGCTCCAGCCAGGTCGAGAACAGCCGGGTGGCGAGCAGGCCAATGACCAACACCATCACGGCCAGCATGATGCTCGATGGCTCGATTGTGATGTCGCCGACCTTGAAGCCAAAGAAGGCCGTCGTCAGCCAACCGCGAAAATCGGCCCAGGTCAGCGTCCATTGCAGCAAGACCAGCGGTATGCCGATAAGGAACAGCGTCATATCGGTCAACGCACTCAGCAGCAGACCAAACCGGCTGATCGCCTTGTCGCCGAGCGAAATCGTGTCGCGCAGAAACTTGCCGAGAAAACTGTCCGCGTCGAGACCGCTGCGCACCAGGGCATCGATCATGTGATGCACCATGACCAGGAATACAACCAGCGAACCGGTCACCAGAGCCCGGGTTGTCATGTAATGGGCAAGCGCCACATGTCCGGTCAGCAAGGCGATTACGGCGATCAGCACCAACAGCCAACCGGCGTGAAAAAGATAGCGCGTCCAGCCAAAATAGAACACACGCCCCGATGCAGCGCTGTCGTCATCCTCCAAATTGCCGGATCGGCGGACCGCAACCAGCAATGATGCGAGAATGATGGTCAGCAAGATCGCGGCGCCGGCCCGCCAGGCAATCGAGAATTCGACCGGCAGGAACGTGATCCCGGCAACGGCATCGATGATGCGGCCCGCTGATGCCACCACGATCGCCAAACTTACCAACTGGAAGGCCTGCATCGCGCCGGCGGCATTCAAATTCACCAGCCTCAGTTCTGGCCGCCCGGGTCGAAAAATGCCCCGAACCAACGCAATCGTGGTTGCAGCAAACAACAGGGCCTCCCAGATCGCGGTGACCAGGCGCTCGCTGCGCGGCGGCATCTCGGCAACCAGATTGATGACAATGCCGGCGATCAACAACAACAGGCAAGACAGAACCGAAACGCGGATTGCCCGCCACATGCGCCGTAATGTGTCATTTTGAGCTGGGGCATCCGGTGACGAACGCAGCCACCCGAACCACAATAAAACGATGCCAAGCAGGCTTACCGCCAGAATCGTTGAAACGTACCAGAACCCCCTGGTGCGGTTGGTTTCATCAAACGCCTGCCACGATGTTATCAAACTGGTGGCACGGCTGACAAAGGTTGGCAACGCGGCCACACCATCATACCAGAGCAGGGGGTTGAGGACCGACCGGCTACCTTCGAATATGCGATTGACGAATGCCTGACGTTGGCGTTCGCCAGCCTGGGAGGACAACTGTTGGGCAACAAGCACCAGCCTGCCAAGCTGTTTGGACGCAGCCTCCAGGCGCGCAATCCGGTCGCCAAGCAATTTTCGCTCATCGGTTATGGATTGTGCTTCGGTCTTGCCGTCGGGTGGCGCGGCGCCGAGCTTTTGTAGCTGCGCCTGGGCATCGGCCAACGGCTGCTCGACTTCTGCTTGCGCGGCCAGGGCTTCGGTGCGCAATTTTTCCAGTTCCGCGCGCTTTTCCTCCAGCTCTTTGTCCTTGATGGCAACCGACTGGAGATCGGTGCGGAGCTTTTCGATGCTCGCATCAAGGTCCTTGTAAACCCGTTCGGCCTTGCCGGCGGCCTGTTCGGCATCCTGGGCAAATGCCAATTGTGCCGGCACGGCGATCGCCAGCAGCGCAATGATGAAAAGCCAGATTGTGGGTCGCATCGCCTTGAGGGCAGTCATCTGTGGTGTCTCCACGTCGGCAACAAAGAATCGCCAGTAAACAGGTTGCTACACGAGGCGGCTTTGCTCAACCGCGGCGGCAATGAATGAAGCAAACAGCGGGTGCGGCTCGAACGGCTTAGATTTCAGCTCGGGGTGGTACTGTA
This sequence comes from Hyphomicrobiales bacterium, assembly GCA_013002595.1. GTDB lineage: Bacteria > Pseudomonadota > Alphaproteobacteria > Rhizobiales > Aestuariivirgaceae > JABDJG01. The sequence goes on from JABDJG010000480.1 coordinate 4,872, forward strand.
CACCGATGAACCAGGAATGATCGGGATATTCAACAATTTCCGGCAGCAGTCCATCCGGCGACAAGCCGGAAAACCGCATGCCCACGGCTTCGAGCCGGTCGCGATAGCCGGTGTTGACCTCAAAGCGGTGACGGTGGCGCTCTGAAATGTGGGTATCGCCATAAATCGCGGCGACCCTGGAGCCCTCGCTCAAGGTGGCTTCATAGGCGCCGAGGCGCATGGTGCCGCCAAGATCGCCTGTGGCCTTGCGCTGTTCCAGTTCGTTGCCGCGCATCCATTCGGTCATCAGGCCGACGACAGGTTCGTCGGTCTCGCCAAACTCCGTTGAACTTGCATTTTCAATGCCGGCAAGATTGCGGGCGGCCTCAATACATGCCATCTGCATGCCGAAACAGATCCCGAAATACGGCACGTCGCGCTCGCGGGCGAAGGTCGCCGCCTTGATCTTGCCTTCAGCGCCCCGCTCGCCGAAGCCGCCGGGCACCAGGATGCCGTGCACACCTTCCAGATAGGGTGAGGGGTCTTCTGCCTCAAAGATCTCGCTTTCGATCCATTCGAGATTGACTTTGACCCGGTTGGCGATGCCGCCGTGGGAGAGCGCTTCGTTCAACGACTTGTAGGCATCAAGCAGGCCGGTGTATTTGCCGACAACGGCAATCTTGACCTCGCCTTCCGGGTTGGCAATGCGCTCGGAAATATTCTGCCATCTGGTCAGGTCCAGGCCCGGCGCATCCTCAATGCCAAAGGCTGCCAGCACCTCATTGTCCAGGCCTTCTTCGTGGTAGGCAAGCGGCACATCGTATATCGAGGCCACATCGAGCGCCTGAACCACCGCACTCGGGCGCACATTGCAGAACAGCGCAATCTTGCGGCGCTCGTTTTCAGGTATCTCGCGATCGGCCCGGCACAACAGGATATCCGGCTGGATACCGATGGATCGCAATTCCTTGACCGAGTGCTGGGTCGGCTTGGTTTTCAACTCGCCAGCGCTCGGAATAAACGGGATCAATGTCAGGTGCAGATAGACGCAACTGCCGCGTGGCAGATCATTGCCGAGCTGGCGAATGGCCTCAAAAAACGGCAGGCCTTCGATATCGCCGACCGTGCCGCCGATTTCACACAGGACGAAATCATAATCCTCATTGCCATCGAGCACGAATTCCTTCAGCGCATCGGTCACATGCGGGATGACCTGGACGGTTGCGCCGAGGTAATCGCCGCGGCGTTCCTTGGCGATGATGTCCTGATAGAGCCGGCCTGTGGTGATGTTGTCCTGCTGGTTTGCCGAACGGCCGGTGAAGCGTTCGTAGTGGCCCAGGTCGAGGTCGGTTTCGGCGCCGTCATCGGTGACGTAGACCTCGCCGTGCTGGTAGGGGCTCATGGTTCCCGGGTCCACGTTCAAATAGGGGTCAAGCTTGCGCAGGCGAACGGAATATCCGCGCGCCTGCAAAAGAGCGCCGAGCGCTGCCGATGCCAAACCCTTACCCAGTGAGGAAACCACGCCGCCGGTGATGAAAATGTATCGCGCCATGGGATTTTGGATATAAACAGAGTCGAGCGCGCTGGGAAGCCCTAGTTGGCCCTAAACACAGCTAACCTGCCTGATTTCGACAGATTTTTTCCCTTGCCGGTTCCAGTGAGGCTGCCGGCCACTTCAGCAATGGCACCATGAACACAAAACAGGCCGCCAGGAACAGGCCGCTGCCGGCGATGCTAAGCAGATCGCCGGATCTGATGGTGGCGGCCAGGAAGAAGCAGGCCGAGGCTACGAATGTGAGCCAGCCGGCGAGTTCAAAGGCATGTCTTGATCGAGCGGTCATCGTGGTACCCTTCCCTATTCCAGTTCAGCGCCAAGCGCATCGGCCACCAGTGACTGGAAATGATGCACTGCGTGTTCGGACAACTCGCTTTCGGTCCTGTCGACAACGAAACGGCCCTGGTTGTAGCCATTTGACTTCAGGCCGCGCTGGACGCTCTCGCACAGCGAGATGTCCTCCGGCTGCAAGACATCCCTTTGGTAGGCCATGGCTTCGGCAACCTGTTTTGATGGCGTCGGGGTCGGCAAAAACCAGTCCTGGTATTCGATCGTGCCGTCAGGACCATCAGGGATCATCTGCAGGACCGAAATGTTCGCATCGCCCGGATAGACCCAGATCGTGAGGTTGGGCCACAGGAACCAGCCGGCGTAGCCAAAATCGACATCGCCTTTTTCGAAGGTGAAGGCAGAGTTGTCGGTCGATTTCGCAGCACCGGCCAGTTGGCTGGAGTAGATGCCGTTGACCGTCGTTGAATAGCTGTCCATATCGACCAGGTCGACGAAATCCTTGTGCGCGACGTGGCAGTGATAGCACTCCAGGAAATTGTCGACCATGACCTTCCAGTTGGACTGGACGTTGAAGGTGTCGCGCTGGGCGAAGACGACATCGTCCACGTTTGGGGCGTAATGGCGGATTTCTTCTTCAAGGCCTGCTGCCTGCTCTTTCAAAGGCACCGCGTCAGCATCGAGATTGACGAAGATCAGACCGCACAGTTCTTCGACCCTGACCGGTTTGAGGGGAAAGTCGCACTTGTTGAAACCGGTCATGTTCTCGCTGTTGCGGGCAGCACGCAGGTTGCCATCAAAATCATAGCCCCAGGCATGGTACGGGCACACAATGACATTGGTGCGCCCGGTGCCCTCCAGCAGTTCATGGCCGCGGTGTTGGCACACGTTGTAGAACGCCTTGAGGGCGCCGCCCTCGCCGCGCCCGACGAAGATGCTCTGATCGTGGATCCTGGCGGTAATGTAACTGCCCTTTTCGGCCAGCTGGCTCTTGTGACCGG
>JABDJG010000489.1 GCA_013002595.1 Hyphomicrobiales bacterium
CGCCTACACCCTCGCATCCGGCCTTGCCCATACCCGCCCACCAGTTGGGCCGTTCCTGTACCCGCATTGACGGCAACGCAACCGGCCGGCCACATCCGGAACCGGCAGCGCATCGGGCAAGGGCAGGTCGTTCGCATTCCAATACCCGTGCCTGTCGCAGTTGAGGCAGCCTATCTCAAGAGCTTTCCTGTCTTGGCGCAAGTTGCCAATGGTGACAGGGTCGTATGTTGGTCTTTTGTTCACGCGCGCCAATCATCCTGGTTGCCACCAATCACAGCCACTTGCATCCGATCGGCCGAAAACGGCTTTGTTAGCTTGATCGCGTCATCTGGTGAACCGGCCAACCATGTCTCGTAGTCACTTGGGTCCAATATCACCGGCATGCGGGTGGAGTGGATTGGCTTCACTACCTCATTCGGCGATGTGGTCATGATGGTGTGCGTATCGAACTCGGTCAACTCGCCCTTGTAGTTGCCCCGGAACGACCGCCACAGACCAGCAAAGGCGAACGGCGGCCTTGGTTCGTCTCCCTTCAACGCAAACCAGGCAATCGCCTTGCGGCCCTTCTCATCGCGTTCAGTCGGGTGGTATTCGGCAAAGCTCGATGCTGGCACCAGGCACCGCCGCTCGCGGAACGATGCTTTCCAGAAGTTCGATGTTGTTGCCTTGTCATCGCGGCAGTTGTTGACGTGCTTTGGTGCCTTGCCCTGCTGAGGCAGCACAAAGCCCCATTTCATCACGGTCAGCTCGCGCTCTCCGTCATCGGCCAACCGAACGACAGGTGCATCATGGGCGGGGAATATCGATGGCTGGGCAGGCAGGTTGCCGGCGCTTGGATTAACGCGGGTTACCTTAAACCACGACCGTACTTCATCGACGCTTTGTTTGGTGCTGTAGAGGTTGCACATGACCCCATGCTGTCACGGGTTCGAGCTGCAATCAATTGCACTCACACCGGCGCCGACGAAAGGCGTTTACCAGTTGGATTGTGGCCCAAACCCGCTTTGCCCGTGCTGAGGCTTGCTGCGGTCTCGTGGACATCAAGGGTGGTGGAATTGATAGCGGGCAGAGAGTGTCAATATTTTCGACCAGACACAACTGTCATAATATGCTGGATTTCGGGACCAGTACGCGCGCGCGAACAGGGACGGGTTTGTTCTGCAATCAGTCCAGTTTTTGTCCGCTTCCGCTAGCGCTTACTCTAGTTGCGCCACAAGTCCTTGCCGAGGTGCAGCGAATTCATATATGCCCAAGCCTAAGCGTATGGAGGATCCATGTATATTAGCGATGACGCCGGCATCGATGAGGTGGTGCAAAAAACAGTTGCTGCCATTACTGAAGGTGCCCGACATGTTGGGAAAGCCGATCAAGGCTTGACACCTGAACAGATCGGCAAGATCGAGGTGGCGATCAAGTTGCTGCAAAACATGCTTGATCTCAAAAAGTGACCGAGCCTACGTTCAGCTAACTTCCTCAAGGTTACGCAGCAAGGCCTTCAGCAAGGTATTTTTCAAGCTTTACCTTTTTGACCAATTTGGCCCGAAATTGCGCCGGCCAACGGAACCTCTTGTTAACCCAAAAACTACGTCGAAACTTTTCGCGATAGCTCTCGCTGAGCCCCCTGAAAAATGCGCAAAGTTTGTTATAGAATTGAATTTGTTTGATAAAATCTCAATTGTTGCTGCCGATCTCAAGTTGTCAAATACCTCAGAGCCGAGTTTCGTACATTTTGATTCAAAACAGATGAAATTTCAAAATTAAACAAAAACCGGCGTCTCCTAAAACTTACGATTGAAACAAGAGAAATTTATGCATTCGACGGCAACGGCCGGTTTCTGGAGTACCCACCATGCATATGTCTGATCACAAATTGAACATTTCGGCTACTGAACCAATTGCGTGCAGTGATGATCGCAGTTTGGTCAAACGTCTCGCCCGGCAGTTTGGCCAAGACACGCGGGGCAACGTTGCCCTGATCTTTGCAGCGGTGGCGGTTCCTCTGTTCATCGGTGCCGGCATGGCGATTGATATCTCACGTCACGGGTATCACCAACGCAAACTGGCTGTTGCCGCCGATGGCGCAGCTCTTGCGGTGGCTAGAATGGAAGACGGTGCCTCGCAATCTGAAATGCTGCAGATAGCGCAACAGTACATAGACATGAACTACACCCGGCGCGACGACCTGAGAGGCAATCAGATCAGCTTATCGGTCTCGCTCGCCAACAACGTGGTGACAGTAAACGCGGATGTTGACGTCCCCACCACCATTACCACGTTGGCCGGCGTCTACAACATGCCGGCCCGGGTGACCTCCGAAGTCACAAAGGGGGTTCTCGGCACCGAGATTGCGCTGGTTCTCGACAACACAGGTTCGATGGGCAATGACGGTAAGATTGAAGCCCTGCAATCGGCCTCCGATACCTTGCTGGACGTCCTGTTCAACACCATAACAAGCACCAACAAGCTCAAAATTGCGGTCGTGCCGTTCTCGGCGGCCGTCAATGTCGGCACCGTCAATGATACAGCTGCCTGGCTCGACACAGCAGGTGACAGCACGGTCTCGAGAATAAACTTCGAGAACAACGCCTGGCACAATTGGCGCGGATGGCAGGAGTTGACAAACCGGTCCTGGAACGGCTGCGTGCAGGCGCGCGCCATGCCCTACGACATTCAGGACGACGTGCCGAACACAGGCAATCCCGAGACGCTGTTCGCTCCCTATTTTGCTCCGGACGAGCCCGATGAAGCCGACTCGGGCGTCGCTAACAACTATAACTATGACTACAACAATGACTATATCGACGACGCCCTTGGCGAAAGCAATCCGAATTTGATCCAGCGCCAAAGGCATGGCCAGAAATACGTCAATGCCAGCGTTTCAAGCAGCAGCAAGGGGCCCGGTTACAATTGCGGTATCTCAGCGCTGACACCATTGACCAGCGAAGAAACAGTCCTACGTTCCGCCATCGATGCCATGGTCGCAACCGGCTACACCAACATCACACAAGGCATTGCCTGGGGTTGGCATGCCCTGTCACCAACAGCTCCGCTCGAAGAAGGCGAGGACTACAACAACGCAGCCTGGAAGAAGTACATGATCGTCATGACGGACGGTGACAATAACTGGGGAAACATCAATACTCACAACGGCACTCGATACACCGGTTATGGGTTCATTGCCCAGGACCGGCTCGGCGAAACCAATTCAGGCTTGAGTGATGACACGCTTGACGCCCGGACGGCAGCGATTTGCACCAACGTGAAGAACGCCACTGGCAGCGCGAGCACGGCAATTACCGTCTATACAATCACATTCGGCGACCCCGGACAGGCGACCCGCGACATGATGAAGGCATGCGCCACCAACGAATATAAATACTATCATGCCCCGAACAGTGCAGCCTTGACCGCGGTCTTTGAGAACATAGCCGACGAGATCGGATCTATTCGCCTCAGCAAGTGAGCGAGCAGCCCCTCCATATCGGTGACGATTGGCTAACAGATTTCGTTCACCCGCAGCCTGAAACTAACCCGGCCCAGGTCGAAATTGCCGACATAGCAGATAGCCAGCAGGCGCCGGTATCGATCGCGCTTTGAACCTTCACAGCGGACTGGCCTTGATCCAATCAACTGGCGTATGTGTTCTGTTGCCAGCGTGCCGCAGTCATAGCGCTGCCCATTGGCGTCAGCGCATCGCTGTTTGTCTTCGGGTGCATCGATATCGAGCAAGCGGACTTTGCGGCCGGCGATTTCCAGCGTGTCACCATCGACAATCCGGGCAGGGCCTTGGATATCGGCAAGGGCAAGGTGTTCGAATCCCAATAGCCGTGTCTGTTACAGTTGAGGCAGCCTAACTCAAGGGCCTTGCTGGCGCGGCGTAGATCGCCGACCATAACTGGCAAGCACTGATTATTGCCTGTTACCATTGTTCCCATCCGATTCAAGGCGCATATTGTTTGCATTGGTCAGGATTAAGCCATGTATGCATTTAACCCGCTGAAGGGCATTGCGATCATGTTGGCTGCATTCATTGCCGTCGATTACTTTTTGTTGGGGGGCAACCTCACCTTGTCGGCCCTGCGTGCCATCGGTTTTGCCCATTGACTGTAATGCGCCGCGCCAAACCGAACCTAACAGGTTGTCTTGCCCCAAAGGTCACGATCGCAGCGGAACCACATTGCCGGGACTGTCAGCGCCAGCAACAACCTCCTGCAGCCTGTTGGCCCAGGCATCCAACGCGTGGCGCCTGCCCATTATTGGGTCGATGCCCATTGCCAACAGGCATGGGACTCTATTACAC
>JABDJG010000012.1 GCA_013002595.1 Hyphomicrobiales bacterium
CTCGGCACGAGCTTCGGCCTTGAGCTGTTCGACCTTGGCGGTTATCTCGCTGGACCCGTTGAAGATGTCGCCGTACTCCAGAAGGTCGGTTTCGTAAGCCAGGATTTGCTGCATTCGCAGCGACCACTGCTGGTCCCATGGGCGCGGCAGCCCGAGCGCTTCGTTCCAGGCCGGCAATTGCACGGCCCGGGCCCGGGCGCCCTTTGACAAGGTGACGGCCAGCATCTCCAGCAGGATGCGGTAGACGTTGTTCTCCGGCTGCTGTTCGGTCAGCCCCAATGAATTGACCTGGACGCCATAGCGGAAGCGGCGCAATTTGGGGTCCTCGACGCCGTAGCGTTCCTGGCAGATCTCGTCCCACAGTTCGCTGAACGCGCGCATCTTGCACATTTCGGTGATGAAGCGGATGCCGGCGTTGACGAAAAAACTGATGCGGCCGACGACCGTCGGGAACTCGCCTTCAGGCACCTCGCCGGATGATCTCACAGCATCGAGCACCGCGGTTGCGGTTGCCAGTGCGTAGGCAACCTCCTGCACCGGCGTCGCGCCGGCTTCCTGCAGATGGTAGGAGCACACATTCATCGGGTTCCATTTCGGCAACTCGCGATAGGACCAGGTGATGGTGTCCTCGATCAGCCGCATGGACGGCTTGGGCGGGAAGACATAGGTGCCGCGCGACAGGTATTCCTTGATGATGTCGTTCTGGGTCGTGCCGGCAAGCGCGGCACGCGAGATGCCTTGCTGCTCGGCAAGGGCTGTATAGAGCGCCAGGAGCCATGCGGCGGTGGCGTTTATGGTCATCGAGGTGTTCATCCTGTCGAGCGGGATGCCGTCGAACAGGGTCTGTATGTCGCCAAGATGCGAAATCGGCACGCCGACCTTGCCGACTTCGCCGCCGGCCAGTTCGTGATCACTGTCATAGCCGGTCTGGGTCGGCAGATCGAAGGCAACCGACAGGCCTGTCTGGCCCTTGGCCAGATTGCTGCGGTACAACTTGTTGCTTTCCAAAGCCGTCGAGTGACCGGCATAGGTGCGGAAAATCCACGGCCGGTCCGGCCTACCGGTGCTGCCATGTTTGTCGTTCATCTTGGCCTTTTCCGATTCCCACCAGTTGATGGTGCATGGAAGCATGCCTTATGTTGCAGTGCAACCGAATGTGACAATTCATCCTTACGGCGGGCGGCGACGGCTGCATCAATCGGCTGTTGCGCCGCGGGTCTGTTGTGTTTAGTGACTTTCAGACAACGATGAGGGTTGGGGATTGCAATGGGTGCGGCGCTGACACAGGCCTATGATGCCAGGATCACCGGCGGCGAGCTGGACGATGATGCAGCGCAGCGCCAGGTTGTCGAGCGTCTTGAGCAGTTGGCGAAAGCGCTGGACAACTATGCGCCCAAGGCCGAGGGCGGGTTGCTGGACAAGCTGTTCGGCAAGCCGCAAAAGATCGATCCGCCGGCCGGGGTCTACATCCATGGCGACGTTGGCCGCGGCAAGACGATGCTGATGGATCTGTTTTTTGATGCGGTCACGGGCACAGCCAAACGGCGCGACCATTTCCTCAGCTTCATGCAGGACGTTCACGGCCGCATTCACGAGGTCCGCCGGCTGCAGCGCTCAGGTGAGATCTGGGAAGATGCAGACCCGATCCGGCTGGTTGCCGAGCAGATCAGCAAGGATGCTCACCTTTTGTGTTTCGATGAGTTCCAGGTCAACGACATTACCGATGCCCTGATCCTCGGGCGGTTGTTCGAGGCGCTGTTCGGGCTTGGCGTCGTTGTGGTTGCCACGTCCAATGTGCGTCCCGGCGACCTTTACAAGGATGGCCTTAACCGGAACTCGTTCTTGCCGTTCATCGATATCCTGGCAACGCGGGTCGATACGGTTTCACTCGACAGCGATACTGACTACCGGCTGGGCCGGTTGGCCGGCAAGAAGATCTACCATTCACCGCTAGGCGCCAAGGCCGACAAGGCGGTGCAGGCGTTATGGCTGGAGTTGACCGAAGTCGAGACAGGCGATGCCCATACATTGACGGTAAAGGGCCGCGAGCTGGTCATACCGCAGGCAGCGCGCGGTGCTGCGCGGTTTGCATTTGCGGACTTGTGTGAGGCCGCGCTTGGGGCGGCCGACTACATCGCCATTGCAGCGGATTATCGCACCGTGTTCATCGAGCACATACCGGTCATATCGCCCGAGCAGCGCAACGAGGCAAAACGGTTCATCACTTTGATCGATGCGCTTTACGACCGTGGCACCAAACTTGTCGTCTCGGCCGCGGCCAAACCTGATATGCTCTACCCCAAGGGTCCGCACCAGTTTGAATTCGACAGAACCACGTCACGGCTCAATGAAATGCAGTCAGAGTCATATTTTCATGCCTAACCGGTTTGTTGCGTGGGTAAACGGCAGTGAATTTCTTGCAGTGCAGCAACATACGGTCTACTAAGCCATCGTCTCACAAACGTACCTTTCAAAGGGCGTTGATCCGGGCAGGATGATCGGCCAGGCGGGCCGGGTCTCCTGACCCCAAACGAACGGGAAAATCACATGGCGCGTAATAAGATTGCTCTCATTGGTGGCGGAATGATCGGCGGCACCTTGGCTCATCTGGCAGGTCTCAAAGAACTCGGCGATGTCGTCATGTTCGATATCGTGGAAGGCCTGCCACAGGGCAAGACGCTCGATCTGGCTGAAAGCTCGGCGGTTGAAGGCTTCGATTCGGCGATGAGCGGTACCAACAAGTATGAGGCGATTGCCGGTGCTGATGTCGTGATCGTAACCGCCGGTGTGCCGCGCAAGCCGGGCATGAGCCGCGATGATCTTCTCGAGATCAACCTGAAAGTCATGAGTCAGGTTGGCGCAGGCATAAAGAAGTACGCCAGTGATGCGTTTGTCATCTGCATCACCAATCCGCTGGATGTCATGGTCTGGGCTTTGCAAAAATATTCCGGTTTGCCGGCGAACAAGGTGGTCGGCATGGCTGGTGTGCTCGATTCCGCCCGGTTCCGTTATTTCCTGGCCAGTGAATTCAATGTGTCGGTGGAAGATGTGACGGCGTTCGTGCTTGGTGGCCACGGTGACAGTATGGTGCCGCTGGTCAGGTATTCGACGGTCGCCGGCATTCCGGTGCCGGATCTGATCGACATGAAGTGGACGACGAAGCAGCGGATCGATGAAATCGTTCAGCGGACCCGCGATGGCGGTGCCGAGATTGTCGGTCTTTTGAAAACCGGCTCGGCCTACTATGCGCCGGCATCGTCGGCCATTGCGATGGCGGAAAGCTATTTGAAGGACAAAAAGCGGGTCCTGCCGTGCGCGGCTCACGTCGCCGGGCAGTACGGGCTCAATGATATGTACGTTGGCGTGCCGGTGGTGATCGGCGCCGGCGGTGTTGAGCGCATTCTAGAGATCAGCCTTCAGTCGGATGAAAAATCGCAGTTCAAGAACTCGATTTCGGCTGTCAAAGGTCTGATGGATGCGGCCAAGGGAATTGCTCCGGACCTTGCCTAACAGGCATCGGTCCAGGACACTGAGAGTCTATGGTGTCTGGTATACCAGAGACTTGCCAATCGCGCTGATGACCCCTTAGATTGGGCCAAAGTGCAACGCGGGGAGATCAGATGAACATTCATGAATATCAGGGCAAGGCTGTTCTGAAGTCGTTTGGTGTTGAGGTGCCCAAGGGCACGCCGGCGTTTTCCGTCGATGAAGCGGTCAAGGCTGCAGAAGAGCTGGGCGGCCCGGTCTGGGTCGTGAAGGCGCAGATCCATGCTGGCGGCCGCGGCAAGGGCGGCGGCGTCAAGGTGGTCAAATCGATCGATGAGGTGCGCAGCGAAGCCGAGCGCATGCTCGGCATGACGCTGGTGACCCACCAGACCGGACCTGCCGGCAAGACCGTCAACCGGATCTATATCGAAGATGGCTCGTCGATCTCGCGCGAATTGTACCTGTCCTGCCTGGTTGACCGGGCAACGGCGCGGGTAGCGTTCATTGCATCGACTGAAGGCGGCATGGACATTGAGCAGGTCGCACATGACACGCCTGAAAAGATCTTCACGATGTCGATCGACCCGGCGACCGACATCATGCCGCATCATGTCAGGCGGATGTCCAAGGCGCTGGAGCTCACAGGTGCGCAGCAAAAGCAGATGGGCCCGTTGTTGAGCAAGCTCTACAAGGCGGTGGTCGACAGCGATATGAGCCTTTTGGAAATCAATCCGATGGTTGTGACCGGCGATGGCGACCTGTTGTGCCTGGATGCCAAGGTCAACTTCGATTCCAACGCGTTGTACCGGCACCCGGACATCGTTGAATTGCGAGATGAGACCGAGGAAGATCCCAAGGAGCTGGAAGCCTCCAAGTTCGACCTCAGCTACATCGCGCTCGACGGTTCGATCGGCTGCATGGTGAACGGCGCGGGCCTTGCCATGGCGACCATGGATATCATCAAGCTGTACGGCAAGGAGTCGGCCAACTTTCTCGATGTCGGCGGTGGGGCAACGACCGAGAAGGTGACGGCGGCGTTCAAGATCATCACGTCTGATCCGAATGTGCAGGGCATCCTGGTCAATATCTTCGGTGGTATCATGCGCTGTGACGTCATTGCCGATGGCGTCATTGCAGCGGTCAAGGAGGTCGGGCTCCAGGTTCCGCTTGTGGTTCGCCTTGAAGGCACCAACGTTGAAAAGGGCAAGGAGATCATCTCCCAGTCCGGCCTCAACGTCATTGCAGCGGACGATCTCGACGATGCTGCGCAAAAAATTGTCAAAGCCGTCGAGGAGGCAGCCTGATGTCCGTCATCGTCAACAAGCATACCAAGATCATGGTGCAGGGGCTGACCGGCAAGACCGGTACGTTCCACACCGAACAGGCGTTGAGCTACCACGGCACCCAGATGGTTGCCGGTGTGACGCCGGGCAAGGGCGGCTCAACCTGGCAGGGCACGCTGGCCGATGGCTCGGGCGTTTCGCTGCCAGTGTTCGACACGGTTGCCGAAGCCAAAGAAAAGACCGGGGCAACGGCGAGCGCGGTTTATGTCCCGCCGCCATTTGCGGCAGATTCGATTGCCGAAGCGATTGAAGCAGAGATGGAACTGGTGGTCTGCATCACCGAAGGCATCCCGGTGATGGACATGGTCAAGGTCAAACGCTCTTTGTGCGGCTCGCCGACACGGCTGATCGGACCGAATTGCCCGGGTGTCATCACGCCCGATGAATGCAAGATCGGCATCATGCCCGGTCACATTCACTTGAGGGGGTCGGTCGGCGTGGTGTCGCGGTCCGGTACGCTGACCTATGAAGCGGTCAAGCAGACCAGCGATGTCGGGCTTGGCCAATCGACCTGTGTCGGCATTGGCGGTGATCCGGTCAAGGGGACCGAATTCATCGATGTGCTTGAGCTGTTCCTTGCTGATGACGAGACCAAGCAGATCGTGATGATCGGCGAAATCGGCGGCTCTGCTGAGGAAGAAGCGGCAGATTTCATCAAACAGTCCGGAACCAAAAAGCCGATCGTCGGGTTCATTGCCGGGCGCACCGCACCGCCCGGCCGCCGCATGGGTCATGCCGGCGCGATCATTGCTGGTGGCAAGGGCGGAGCCGAAGACAAGATTGAGGCGATGAAATCAGCCGGAATTGCCGTTGCCGACTCGCCGGCAACATTGGGATCAACGCTCGCTAAGCTGTTGCAAGGTTAGCGAAAGACAGTATGTTTATCTTTGTCGTTTAGGAACACAGGCGACATTAAATGTACATGAGGACGGTGCGCGATCACTCGTTCGCCGGAAAAGGCAATGGCCAGAAGTGATGCGAATGACGTGTTTGCGCGCACGTCGTTTCTCTACGGTGGAAATGCGCAGTTCATCGAACAACTCTATTCGAAGTACCAGTCCGACCCGCAGTCGGTCGATCCGGAGTGGCAGGACTTCTTTGCCGACCTGAAAGACGACCCGGGCGCAGCCGTTGCCGAGGCAAAGGGTGCATCCTGGGAGCGCGAAGACTGGCCGCAGCAGGTCAATGGCGAGCTGGTCTCGGCGCTGGATGGTAACTGGTCGGCGATGGAAGCCGACCTGGCGCCGAAGGTTGCCAGGAAAGCCCAGCAGACAGGTGCGGACCTGTCGACCGAAGAACTTCGCAAGGCAACGATAGATTCGGTCAGGGCGCTGATGATGATCCGGGCCTACCGGATCCGCGGTCATCTGGCGGCCGATCTCGACCCGCTAAAACTGCGCGAACAGGATGCCCAGCCGGAACTTGATCCGGCGTCTTATGGGTTCACGGAAGAAGATCTCGACCGGCCGATCTTCATCGACAATGTGCTGGGTCTGGAAAACGCCACCTTGCGCAAGATGCTGGCGATCCTGAAACGGACCTATTGTTCGACGATGGGCGTTGAATTCATGCACATCTCCGATCCGGCACAAAAGGCCTGGTTGCAGGAACGCATTGAAGGGCCGGACAAGGAAATCACTTTCACCGATTTCGGCAAGAAGGCGATCCTTGAAAAGATGATCGAGGCGGAAGGCTTCGAGCACTTCTTGAATGTCAAATACACCGGCACCAAGCGGTTTGGCCTGGATGGCGGTGAATCGATGATCCCGGCACTGGAGCAGATCATCAAGCGCGGCGGCGCGCTGGGCGTCAACGACATCGTGCTGGGCATGGCCCACCGCGGCCGGCTGAACGTGCTGTCGAATGTGATGGCCAAGTCCTATACGGCGATCTTCCATGAATTCAAGGGCGGTTCGGCGACGCCTGACGAAGTCGAAGGCTCAGGTGACGTGAAGTATCACCTGGGGTCGTCCTCGGACCGCTCGTTCGATGGCAACAATGTGCATCTGTCGCTGACCGCCAACCCGTCGCATCTTGAAATTGTTGTGCCTGTGGTGCTTGGCAAGGCACGCGCCAAACAGGATCAGGCAGGTGATGCAGAGCGCACGAGCGTCCTGCCGCTGCTGATCCACGGTGATGCAGCCTTTGCCGGTCAGGGTGTGATCGCGGAATGTTTTGGCCTGTCCGGCCTCAGAGGGCACCGCTCGGGCGGATCGATCCACTTTATTGTCAACAACCAGATCGGCTTCACGACCAGTCCGATCTTTGCCCGTTCATCGCCCTATCCATCGGATGTGGCCAAGATGATCGAGGCGCCGATCTTCCATGTGAACGGCGATGATCCGGAGGCCGTTGTCTATGCGGCGCGGGTGGCGATTGAGTTCCGGCAGAAGTTTGCCCGGCCGGTCGTGATCGACATGTTCTGTTATCGGCGGTTTGGCCACAATGAATCCGACGAACCGTTTTTCACCCAGCCCAAGATGTACAGCCGGATCAAGAGCCATCCAACGGCCGTGCAGCTGTACTCCAAGCGGCTGATCGATCACGGGTTGGTATCGGCCGAAGAGTTCGAGGGCATGAAGGCTGCTTATCGCCAGCGGCTTGAGGATGATTTCGAGGCAGCCGAGAGCTACAAGCCCAATAAGGCGGACTGGCTCGATGGACGCTGGATGTCGGTAAAGCGGGCCGAAGCCGGCGATGATCCCCGGCGCGGCAAGACCGGCGTCGACATAGACATACTTAAAGAGGTCGGGCACAAGGTCTCAACGATCCGCGAGAGCTTTCATCTGCACCGCACCTTGCGGCGGGTGTTCGCTGCCCGCAACAAATCGATCGAGGAGGGCAAGGGCATCGACTGGGCAACGGCGGAAAGCCTTGCCTTTGGCACCTTGCTCCTTGAGGGTGTGCCGGTGCGTTTGTCGGGTCAGGATGTGCAACGCGGGACGTTTTCGCAGCGCCACGCCGTTGTAATCAGCCAGGAATCCGAAGGTCGTCACACACCGCTCAACTACATGCGCGACGAGCAGGCCAAGATCGAGATCGTCAATTCGATGCTCTCGGAAGAGGCCGTGCTGGGCTTTGAGTACGGTTATACGCTGGCCGAGCCGGATTCGCTGGTGCTGTGGGAAGCCCAGTTTGGCGACTTTGCCAACGGTGCACAGGTGCTGTTCGACCAGTTCATCTCATCTGGCGAACGCAAGTGGCTGCGTATGTCGGGTCTGGTGTGCCTGTTGCCGCATGGCTACGAGGGCCAGGGACCGGAACACTCGTCGGCCCGGCTTGAACGGTTCTTGCAGATGTGCGCGGAAGACAACATGCAGGTGGCCAATTGCACGACGCCGAGCAACTACTTCCACATCCTGCGCCGGCAGATGCGCCGCGATATCCGCAAACCGCTGATCCTGATGACACCGAAATCGCTGTTGCGCCACAAGCGCTGTGTCTCGACGCTTGAGGAGATGGGTCCGGATTCAACCTTCCACCGCGTGCTTTGGGACGATGCCCAGCAGGGTAACAGCACAGTCGAGCTGGTGAGCGACAAGAAGATCCGCCGGGTGGTGCTGTGTGCCGGCAAGGTCTATTACGATCTGCTCGCGGAACGTGAAAAACGCGGCATCAATGATGTCTATCTGATGCGTGTCGAGCAGCTCTATCCGTTCCCGCACCGGGCTCTGGTCAACGAGCTGGCGCGGTTCAGCGACGCCGAAATTGTGTGGTGTCAGGAAGAGCCCTACAACATGGGGTCGTGGACCTTCGTTCAACCCAACATCGAGTGGGTGCTCAACTACATCGACGCCAAGCACAAGCGGCCGCGCTATACCGGCCGTCCGGCTTCGGCGGCAACGGCCACCGGCCTCATGAGCAAGCATCAGGCCGAGCTCAGCCAGTTCCTCGACGATGCTTTGGGTGAGGTTTGAATCGAACTTGCTGTACTTTGACGAACGCCGCATCAGTCACTCCGGAATGAGGGAAATATGACAACAGAAATTCGTGTTCCTGCGCTTGGTGAATCGGTCACCGAGGCAACGGTCGCACAGTGGTTCAAGCAGACCGGAGAACAGGTCAATGCGGATGAGCCATTGGTCGAACTGGAGACCGACAAGGTGACGCTGGAAGTACCGGCGCCGGCGAGTGGTGTTCTGGCCTCGATTGATGCCGATAGCGGCGAAACGGTCAATGTGGGGGCTCTGCTGGGCGCAATCGCTGCCGGCGAGGCAGCGGCAGCTGCGCCCCAGCCGAAGGCCGAAGCTCCGGCTCCGGCTCCGGAACCGGCACCGGCAGAACCTGCCCCGGCTGCCCCGGCCGCTGCGGCCGATGCCAGCAAGCCGCTGTCACCGGCAGTGCGCAAACTGGTTGAAGAAAACAATGTCGATGCCTCTGCGGTGCCCGCGACCGGCAAGGATGGCCGGCTGACCAAGGCCGACGTCATGGACTACATCGCCAAGGGTGACAGCGCGCCGGCGGCGGCTGCTGCGCCTGCCGCGGCACCGGTTGCGGCGCGTGCACCGGTCGCAGCTGACGATGCCACGCGCGAGGAACGGGTGCGGATGACGCGGCTGCGCCAGACCATCGCGCGGCGCCTGAAGGATGCCCAGAACACCGCTGCCATGCTGACCACCTTCAACGAGGTCGACATGACCAGCGTGATGGAAATGCGCAGCCAGTTCAAGGAACTGTTTGAGAAGAAGCACGGCATCAAACTCGGCTTTATGGGGTTCTTCGTCAAAGCCTGCATCCAGGCGCTGAAAGACATCCCGGCGGTCAATGCAGAGATCGATGGCGATGAGCTTGTCTACAAGAACTATTATCATGTCGGCGTTGCGGTCGGCACCGACAAGGGGCTTGTCGTGCCGGTTGTGCGCGATGCCGATATGCTGTCGCTGGCCGGTATCGAGCTGGCAATTGCCGGGCTTGGCAAGAAGGCGCGCGATGGCGACCTGTCGATTGCCGACATGCAGGGCGGCACGTTCACGTTGTCGAACGGCGGCGTCTACGGCTCGCTGATGTCGACGCCGATCCTCAATGCCCCGCAGCCGGGCATCCTGGGCATGCACAAGATCCAGCAGCGGCCGATGGTTGTCGATGGCCAGATTGAGGCGAGGCCAATGATGTATCTGGCGCTGAGCTACGATCACCGCATTGTCGATGGCAAGGAAGCCGTGACCTTCCTGGTGCGGGTCAAGGAATGCCTGGAAGACCCGCAACGGATGATCCTGGACCTGTAAAACCAATAAGGGGGTGTCATGGCTGACACATTTGATCTGACCGTCATCGGGACCGGTCCCGGCGGCTATGTCTGCGCGATACGGGCGGCCCAGCTTGGCATGAAGGTGGCGGTGGTCGAAAAGCGTGCTGCGCACGGCGGCACCTGTCTCAACGTCGGGTGCATTCCATCGAAAGCGCTGTTGCATGCATCTGAGCTTTTTGCCGAGGCCGGTCATGCCTTCGGCAAGATGGGCATCAAGGTGTCCAAGCCCAAGCTCGACCACAAGCAGCTGATGGCGTTCAAGGATGAGGCGATCGACGGCAACACCAAGGGCATCGAGTTCCTGTTCAAGAAGAACAAGGTGACGGCGTTTCACGGCACCGGAAAGATCCTCGGCGCCGGCAAGGTGGAAGTGACGCCTGAAAAAGGCGATGCACAGGTCATAGAGACCAGGAACATCGTGATCGCGACCGGCTCTGACGTTGCCCAGCTGCCGGGTATCGAGATCGATGAAAAACAGGTGGTCTCATCGACCGGCGCGCTGGAGCTGGCCAAGGTGCCCGGGCATCTGGTGGTGGTCGGCGCCGGCGTCATCGGGCTCGAGCTCGGTTCGGTTTGGGCCCGGCTTGGCGCCAAGGTGACGTGCGTTGAGTTTCTCGACCGTATTCTGCCGGGCATGGATGCCGACGTTGCCAAGAATTTCCAGCGGATGCTGAAACGGCAGGGCTTTGACTTCAAGCTGTCGACCAAGGTGACCGGTGTAGCGACCTCCAAGAAGGGTGTTGCGGTGACGGTCGAGCCGGCCAAGGGCGGCGATGTGGTAACCATTGACGCCGACGCAGTGCTGGTGGCGATCGGCCGTATACCGTATACCAAAGAACTTGGACTGGACGATGCCGGTGTTGCGGTGAGCGACCGCGGCGTCGTTGAGATCGATGACCACTTCAAGACCAGTGTCGATGGCATTTATGCCATTGGCGATTGTGTGCGCGGCGCCATGCTGGCGCACAAGGCTGAAGATGAGGGTATTGCCGTCGCCGAGATCCTCGCCGGCCAATCCGGACATGTGAACTATGACGTGATCCCCGGCGTGGTCTATACGGCGCCGGAAGTTGCCGCCGTCGGCAAGACGGAAGAAGAACTGAAAGAGGCCGGTATCGAATACACCGCCGGCAAGTTCCCGTTCATGGCCAATGGCCGGGCCAAGGCCAACCAGATCACGGACGGGTTCGTGAAAGTCCTGGCCGATGCGAAGACCGACCGGGTCCTGGGCGTCCACATCATCGGCCACATGGCCGGCGAGCTGATCCACGAAGCCGCTGTGCTGATGGAGTTCGGCGGTTCTGCCGAGGATCTGGCGCGGACCTGTCATGCCCATCCGACCTTCTCGGAGGCGGTCAAGGAAGCGGCGATGGCGGTGGCCGGCCGCGCGGTGCATATGTAGCGGCTGCACATTCGGTCACCCCGATGAAAATGGGGGTCCGGGGGCGTCACACAGAAGTATTTCGGGGTCGCACTGGATTACCGGCTTTCGCGGGAATGACGGTACGGGCTTGAGCCTCTCAAACCCCGGCCATCGGGATCATCCTGGTTCCGTCAACCATGCGTGAATAGCGAAACGGCTCGGGGTCGACGCACGGGGTCGCGCCGGTGACGATCTCGGCCATGAGTTTGCCGGCGCCGGGGCCGATGCCGAAGCCGTGGCCGGAAAAGCCGGTGGCAAGGTGGAAGCCGGGGATGTGGTCGACGGCAGAGATGACCGGAACGGCGTCCGGGGTTGCATCGATGCAGCCGCCCCAGCGCTCGGTGATCTCGATACCGTCAAAGACCGGGTAGTGGGCCTTTAAGGACGCGAGGGCTTCATCGAGGATGGCCGGGATCGGTTCCGGGTCGAGGGTGCGGACCATCTCGAACGGCGAGGTCTGGTCCAGCGACCAGCGGTTTGCCAGTCTTGCCTCATCGAAGAAGCGTGATCCCAGACGCAGTTTCAGGCCGTTCCAGTCCATCCTGAGCGCGGGCAGAAAATCGAAGAACTGCGGGAATGAGGCCGGCACGATGTCGGCAACGCTCAAATGGCGGTGGGTCACGGTATAACCGCCGTCGGCGCGTTTTCGGACAGCGAACCTGCCGCCGGAGAACGAGGTCTCAAGGCCGGTTTCGATCGGCGCGGTGCGCTGAACCGAACCGATCACCGACAACTGCTTGAGCTTGACGTTGGCGTTGCCGCAAAACCGCCGCGACCAGGCGCCGCCGGCCAGAACGATGTTGTCGCAGGCGATTGGACCTTTTTCGGTGACGACGCCGGCGATCTTGCCGGCACTGGTCTCAAAGCCGCGCACTGCGCAATTGGTAAAGACCTTGCCGCCGGCGGCACGGATGGCGCGGGCAATGGCCGGGGCTGCCATTTGCGGCTCGGCGCGCCCGTCATTGGGCGTATAAAGCGCGCCTTTCCATCTGGTTGTCGAGCCGGGCAGCAGCTCGGCAACCTTGTCGCCGTCAATTATGTGCGATGACAGCTGATAGGGCCGGGCGCACTCGTCGAGCCATTGCTCTCTTGCGGCCATTTCCTCTTCGGTTTCAGACACATAAGCGATGCCGCATTCGGTGTAACCGGTGCTTGCGCCGATGCGCTTGTCCATGCCGCGCCACAGCTTCATGGCCTCCAGGATCAGCGGTATCTCGCGGATGTCGCGGCCCATCTGCCGGCACCAGCCCCAGTTGCGGCTGGATTGTTCACCGGCGATTTCGCCCTTCTCGCACAGCACCACATCGATGCCGCGCTCGGCCAGTTCAAGCGCCGTCGAGGTGCCGATGATCCCGCCGCCAATGACGACGACGCCGGTTTTCCTGGGTAAGGCGTCATCGCTGTGGACGGGATCAGGTTGCGGCATGAAAGGGTATCTTTCTTGAAATCGGCACAGGCCTGCTCCCCTGCCCAGCCACCCCTAGGGTATCCCTATCGGGTGGCTGGGCAGGGGAGCAGGCCGGCGCCGACTTGTTGATATCAGGCTGCTTTCTTTTGCATCAGACCGCGGTTGACCAGGGTCTCTGCGATCTGCACCGTATTCAGCGCAGCGCCCTTGCGCAAGTTGTCCGAGACGCACCAGAACGCCAGGCCATTGTCGACGGTGATGTCTTCGCGGATACGCGATACGAAGGTGGCGAAATCACCGACACATTCGATCGGCGTCACATAGCCGCCGTCTTCGCGTTTGTCGACGACCAGCAGGCCGGGCGCCTCGCGCATGACCTCACGGGCGGCATCGGCGGTGATCTCTTCTTCGCATTCGATGTTGATTGCCTCGGAATGACCGACGAAGACCGGAACCCTGACACACGTTGCGGTCAGCTTGATCTTCGGGTCGAGGATCTTCTTGGTTTCGGCCATCATCTTCCATTCTTCCTTGGTGTAGCCGTCTTCCATGAAGACATCGATGTGCGGGATCACGTTGAAGGCGATCTGCTTGGTGAATTTCTTGGGCTCGGGCGCATCGGTGACGAAGATGCCCTTGGTCTGGTTCCACAGTTCATCAAGACCTTCCTTGCCAGCGCCGGACACCGACTGGTAGGTCGACACCACCACGCGCTTGATCTTGAAGGCATCGTGCAGGGGCTTCAATGCAACCACCATCTGGGCGGTTGAGCAATTCGGGTTGGCGATGATGTTGCGCCGATCGTTGCGGGCCATGTAGTCCGCAAGCGTATCGGCGTTCACTTCGGGCACGATCAGCGGCACTTCGGCGTCGTAGCGCCAGCATGACGAGTTGTCGATGACGATCGCCCCCATGGCGCCGATCTTGGGCGCCCAGGTCTTGGCAACGGTGGAGCCGGCCGACATCAGGCAGAAATCCATGCCGGAGAAATCGAACTGTTCAAGGTCGTGGCATTTCAGCGTTGAATCGCCGTAGGACACTTCCCTGCCCAGCGACTTGCGCGACGCGACGGCGAACACCTCATCGGCCGGAAACTCGCGCTCGGCGAGGATGTTCATCATTTCATGGCCGACATTGCCGGTCGCGCCGACGACTGCGATTTTGTACCCCATGGCACATATGCTCCTTCGTTTGCCCGGTATGTTATAAACGCACTCTCCAGCCACCGGACATCATGCTGTCTTGCCTCCGTCCCGGACGGGAGAGGCGGCCGGGCGGATGGTCAGGTGGTTTTGCGTTTCGTTGTCGTAGAGATCGGCGTCGCCAGGCTGGAGCTGGACAGCGCGGAGACGGCCCTGGTGTGCACAGCCGCTGCCGCGAATTTTATGTCCGGTCCGTATTGCATGAGGCCCTAAGCACTGGATTACCCAGCGGGCTTCTAACATGCCCTGCAAATGAGTCAATGTGTTTGGGCAAGCGGCTTTGAGGATAAACAACCAACCCCCGCCGCAGGGCGATGCGGCGGGGACTTTATAGAGCGGAAGATTCACGTGCCAGGCCGAGGCGGCCCGGCACGATCTTGCGCTGCTATTAAGCGGAAGATCCACGCGCCAGGCTCAAGTGGCCCGGCACGATCTTGCGCTTGGTACGGTCGCATGTGTTGTGTGCGACCGGACGAGGGTTAGCCGGTGACAGCCTCGAACTCGGCTTGCGACAGGGTTCCATCGCCGTTGCCATCGGCTGCCTTGAACTGCTCAGCGGTCATGTCAGGCATGAGAGCCAGGACTTCCTGATAGGTCAGGGCGCCATCGGTGTCGGTGTCTGCCTTGACGAAATCGCCTTCAGCCGCGATTGCAGCGGTCGACAGAAAAGCAGTGGCACATGCGATAGCAAGGGGTTTCTTGAGATTGATCATCTTGTCCTCCATGTCAGACTAAGAAATGAATTTTGCCCGGTCCGGGCCTAAAGACCGAGCAACACCACAACTTTGAATGCCGATCGGTCCTAGGGGTCGGGGATTGCCGCCGAACCCATGAGAAAACTCTGGCAGCGGTTTGCGGTCGGCGATTGCGCTCGAAAGGGCTTTGTCGTGGAACTTTGACGGCTGTCAGGCGGCGGGTCAGACAATTTGATCACTTTTGGGTGCAATGCGCGAAGTGTGGTCGTAATATCTGCAACTGAAGGCCAAATTTGCCGGTGCCGGAGTGGTTGAAAAGCGTGTGTCAGTGGCCTAAGTATGAAAAAGTAAGCGCTTACATTTCGGCGACACAGTAGGGGACTGACTGACATGTTCGAGTGGATGTTCACGATCGACGGCTGGATCGGGCTGGCGACTTTGACCTTGCTGGAGATCGTTCTGGGGATCGACAACCTCGTATTCCTGACCATTGCCGCCTCCAAACTGCCACGCGAACAGCGCGAAAAGGCGCAAAAAATTGGCCTGATAGGCGCGCTGGTGCTGCGCATACTCATGCTGTCGATGCTGGTCTGGCTGACCAAACTGGTGACGCCCATTACGACATTCGGCGATTTTACGCTGACCTGGCGCGATGTGATCTTGCTGCTCGGCGGATTGTTCCTGTTGTGGAAGGGCACCGCGGAAATCCACCAGGAGGTCGAAGGCGGCTCCGAAGGACCTCAAGAGGCGCGCGCGACGAGCTTTATGGGTGTGATCGGCGTCATCATGGTGCTCGACTTCATCTTCGCCCTTGATTCAATCGTTACCGCCGTGGGTCTGACCGACATTCTGCCGATCATGATCCTGGCCAATGTGTTTGCGATCATCATCATGATCGTCTCAGCGCGCACGATCGGCGATTTCATCGACCGGCACCCGACCATCAAGATGCTGGCGCTGTCGTTTATCCTGCTGGTTGGCGTGGCGCTGGTTGCCGATGGCATGCACTTCCATATCCCGCGCGAGTATATCTACTTCGCGATTGCCTTCTCGCTCGGTGTAGAGGCGCTGAATATGCTGGTGCGCAACCGCAGGGTTGGTGCGGTTGCCGACAAGTCCGAAGGCGACGAGTGATTGAGTGCTGTAAAAAAGCGCTTTGCGCTTAATCGCGATTCAGCGCATCGACATAGCCGTCGATCGTCCTGGCGGTGCGGGTCGATGTCTGGCGATAGAACAGCATGATCATGACGAGCGCCGTGGTTGCAATGCACGAGACCGGACTGATGAACAAAAACAGCGCCGATACCGAATAATAGTAACCGCGAATGCCCGAATTAAAGCTGCGGACAGCTTCTGACAACACAGTCGCCGCAGCTGCGATCAACTCTGCCTGGTGAGGATGATTGTCTTCAGGCTCGGGCAACCCGCCGAGCAGGGAGACCGTGTAGACGAACTTGCGCAAGGCATAGGTGAACGAAAAGAAACTGATGGTCAAAAGCAGACCGACCACCATCACCTTCAGCGCAAACAGCTCAAGGCTCATCGGGGCGACAAACGGCAGGCCCGACACCAGTTTATGCACGTGGCCGGCATTTGCGAACAGGCCGACGATACCGGCCAGCACGATCAGCGTCGCTGATCCAAAGAACGCCACCGAGTTTATGATGTGGCCCAGCATGACGGCATCGAAGGTGCGGTTTTCGCGCCGCATCGACAGATCGATCCAGCGCCGCCGCACAATCGAGAGCTTGGTGTTCAAGGTGCCGCGGGCGAATTTGCCGAGCAATGGCGCGTAGGTCGCCCAGGCGGCAACCAGAAACGCGATTGCAGCGATGTGTAGGATATCGAGATCTTGAGGCATGCCGGTTTGTAGGAGGTTTGGGCAGCGGGCGCAAACCTCCGTGTAAGGTGCTGACCTATATTATGCCCTGCTGGCGCAGCCGGTCGAGATCGCCGGTGGAATAGCCGAGTTCGGCAAGGATCTCGCCGTTGTGCTCACCAACCTTCGGTGGCGGGCCGTTGAGGGACGGGCTGCCGTGGGCGTAGGTGTAGGCGGCAACCGGCAGGGTTGCCGGGCCACCGTGGTCGACCGGGTCGCCGTAACCCTGGACAACGGCGCGCGATTTGACCTGTTCGTGGGCCAGTGCTTCTTCGATCTTGCGGACCCGGGCGGCCGGGACGCGGGCCTCATTGAGAAGGGCCTCCCATTCATCGGCCGACTTTTGCAGCAAGGTGCCGGCGATGAGCGCGGCATCGCTGTCGCGGGCCTTGCCGATGTCGGCTCGAGGCGCCTGCTTGACCTCGCCGGCCCGGTCGGTATGGCCAAGCGCGGTGAGCAGGCGGGCAAGCTGCTTGTTGGTCCAGGCGCCGATCATGATTAGGCCGTCGGCCGTTTCATAGGTAGCATAGCCGGCATAGTGCGGGTGCTTGTTGCCGTGCACTTCGGGCGCCTTGCCGGTTGTGATGGTGTCGGTGGTGAAGGCGCTCATCAGCATCAGGGCGGCATCGAGCATGGCAACGTCGATACGCTGGCCCTTGCCGGTGCGGTCGCGCTGATAAAGGGCAGCGGAAATGGCAAGGGCGGCCTGTGCGCCGGTACCATAATCGACCATCGGCGGGCCGACCCGGACGGGCGATGTTTCCGGCGTGCCGTTGGCGGCCATGATGCCGGAAAACGCCTGGATGACGACATCGTAGGCCGGGTGCGAGCGTTTCGGGCCGGTGTGGCCGAAACCGGTCATCGAGCAATAGATCAGTTTCGGGTTGATCTTGGCCAGATCGTCATAGCCCAGGTCGAGTTTTTCCAGCGAGCCGCCGGTGTAGTTTTCAACCAGCACATCGGCCTCGGCAACGAGCCTTTTGAGGATGTCACGGCCTTCGGCTTGCTTCAGATTGAGTGTGAGCGCCCGCTTGCCGGCGTTTTGCGACATGAAGTAGGTGCCGTGCTGCTCCCTGTTCAGGGCCGGGATCACGCCCTCATGACGGGTCATATCGGGATCATGCGGCGGTTCGATCTTGATGACATCGGCGCCCAGCGTGCCGAGCTGGAACGTACAGAACGGGCCGGCCAGGACATGGGTCATGTCGATGACACGGATGCCTTCAAACGGGCGCATGGCAGATTTCCTTATCCAGCTCCAAAGGTTGAGGGAAATCTGCCCCGCCGATTGTGATAACTCA
>JABDJG010000013.1 GCA_013002595.1 Hyphomicrobiales bacterium
GCGGTATGCCGCCCAGGGGCCGATTGCGGGCGATGCCTTTCGCATGTGCACGGCGCGGCTCAGTCATCTCGGCAACTACAGAAACAGCTTGAACCTGACGGTGTCCGGGTCCGGCATTCACATGCAGCCGATGGCCATTTTCAGCATGTGCCACGATCCGCTGTTCATTCCCTGGAACGCGGTCACGGCACTTGAAAAGCGTAAGAAGCTGTTTTTCGCCAGCGCGCGACTGCTGGTCAAAAACGACGATGCCGGCGGGACGACAAGAATTACCTTCTTCGGCCAGCCGGTGTCTGACAGCCTGCAGCGGCATTGTCCGCAAAAGCGATCAGGCGCTGCTACGCGTAGCTGAGATCGGGCATCGATGATTTTCTGCGGGTGATGAATTCCTCAAGCGCCTCATCGATGGCCGGGTCGAGCAACGGCTGCTGGTACTCATGCAGCAGTTTCTTCCAGCGTTCATTGGCGCGGGTGGCAGCGTCCTTGCTGCCGGCCTCGAGCCAGTGTTCGTACGGCTTGGCATCGGCGTTCTGCGGCTGGAAAAAAGCGGTTTCGAAGTTGGCATGGGTGTGGGCGCTGGCCAGGAAATGCGCGCCCGGGCCAACCTCGCGGATGGCATCGAGCGCCAGCGCCTTTTCCGACAGATCGAGGCCCTGTGCGAAGGCGGCGACCTTGCCGCACAGGTCGGCGTCCATGACGGCCTTTTCAAACCCGTGCACCAGGCCGCCCTCGAGCCAGCCGCCGGCGTGGTTGATGAAGTTGGCGCCGGCCAGCACCGACATCATCAGGCCCCAGGTACCTTCTTCCATGGCCTGGCCGTCGGGGATCTTCGACGAGGTCAGCGCGCCGACCGTGTGGAACGGCACGCCAAGCCGGCGGGCGAGTTGACCGGCAACCAGAACCAGGTGGGCGCTTTCAGGCGTGCCGAACGTGGGTGCGCCCGATTGCATCGAGATGGTGCTGGCAAACGAGCCCATCAGGCACGGCGCGCCAGGGTTGACGAGTTGCGCAAGCGCAAGGCCGGCCAGAGCCTCTGCAAGCACTTGCGCCAGGGTGCCGGCGGCAGTGCACGGGCTCATGGCGCCGGCCAGCGTCCACGGCGTCACGGCAACAGCCTGGTTGTTGCGGGCATAGACCTTCAGCGCGCCGGTCATGGCGCTGTCCCAGACCAGCGGGGCGTTGGAATTGGAGACGGCATAAAGGCACACATTGTTGGCAACGAAGTCATCGCCGAAGATGATTTTTGCCATGTCGACGGAGTCCTGGGCCCGTTCGGCACCGATCAGGGCGCCAAAGACGGCGCGGTCCGAATAGCGGAAGTGGCTGGCCAGCATGTCGAAGTGGCGCTTGTTGGCGGGCAGGTCGACCGGTTCGCAGATGACGCCGCCTGAGTGGTGGTATTCGGGCAGCGTGTGGCAGATCTTTATGAGGGTCCTGAAGTCCTCGATCGTGGCATAGCGGCGGCCGTCATCGAGATTGTGGATGAACGGCGGGCCCCAGCCGGGCGCCAGCACCGTGTTGGCGCCGCCGAGCATAACCGTGTTGGCCGGGTTGCGGGCGTGCTGCTTGAATTCGCTCGGGGCCGATGCGGTGATGATGTTGCGGCAAAAGCCGGGATCGAAACGCACGCTTTCGCCTGAGACATCGGCGCCGGCCTCGTGCAGGATGGCGAGGCTTTCAGGATCGCCCCTGATCTCAACGCCGATTTCCTCCAGAATGATGTCGGCGTTGTGCTCGATCAGCTCAAGGCCCTCATCGGACAATATGTCGAAAGTTGCGATGCGGCGCAGGATATAGGGTGCGCGCGGTCCAGCGCCGCTGAGCCGGCTGGCCCGGCGCGCCTGGCGGCCGCCTTGTGCTCTTCTGGTTGAATTCATGGCCTCGATCATAGCCGAAAACGGCGCTAATGGCGCAGGCCCATTTTTTCCTGATGGCGGCGCCAGGGATATTGTCTTTGCCAGGCACACAGCGCAAGGTTGGATCAACTGGAACGTAATGAAACTGGATTATCGAGATGGTGCAGATACCTGAAACCGACTGGGCGACGGATGCCATTCTGGCGCGGCGCGAGACCTATTATGCGCAATCACAGCGCTCGTTCATGCCCTATGAGACGCCGTTGATCTTCAAGCGCGGCCAGGGCCAGTACCTGTGGGACGAGCAGGGCACCAAATACACCGACCTGCTCGGCATGAATGTGTGCATCAGCGTCGGTCATGCACATCCGGTGGTCACCGAGGCGGTATGCCGTCAGGCGCAGGATCTGGCGCACTGCACGACGATGTTCTGCCACCCGACGCCGGCGCATCTGGCCGAAGAGCTGGTGGCAACGATGCCTGAAGGCCACGACTGGGTGGTGCACTTCACCAACTCGGGCGCCGAGGCGATCGATCTTTCCTTGCTGCTGGCGCGGGTCTCGACCGGCAACATCGACTTCCTGGCCTTGCGCAGCGGTTATCACGGGGCGACCTTCGGGGCGCAGTCGCTGACCGGCATTGCCGGTTTCAGACACAATGTGCCGCTGATGGGCGGCATCCACCATGTTGCCGACCCGAACCAGTATCGCGGCGTGTTCGGCGCCGGTACCCAGCCTTATCTCGACGAGATCGACCGGACCATCACCGGGTCAACCTGCGGCAAGCTGGCCGGCATGATCATCGAGCCGGTGCAAGGCTACGGCGGCATCATCGAAATGCCGGAGGGCTATATGAAGGGCGCGGCCGAACGGGTCCGGGCGCATGGCGGATTGCTGGTCATCGATGAGGTGCAGTCGGGCTTTGCCCGCACCGGCGACGGCTTCTGGGCGTTTGAAGCACACGGCGTGGTGCCCGATATCATGGTGGTGGCCAAGGGCATCGGCAACGGTTATCCGCTGGCCGCCGTCATCGTGCGCCGCGAGATCTCCGAGGCGATGGACGGCAAGTTCTATTTCAACACCTATGGCGCCAATCCGGTTTCGTGTGCAGCGGGCCGGGCGGTGCTCAAGGTGCTGCGCGAGGAAAAGCTTCAAGCCAATGCCAGCAAGGTCGGTGGGGCTCTTGTCGGCAAACTGCGCGACCTGCAGCAGCGCTATGAGGTGATCGGCGATGTGCGCGGGCGCGGGCTGATGATGGCAATCGAGATCGTCAAGGACCGCAACAGCAAGACGCCGGGTACCGAGGAGACGATGCAGGTGTTCGAGGCCTCGCGCCGGCATGGGCTGGTGCTGTCAAAATCGGGCGCCCATCGCTCGGTGCTGCGCATGGTGCCGCCGCTGTGCCTGTCGATGGACGATGTGGACGGCATTGCCAAGGCGATGGAGGCGAGTTTCGCCGAGGCCGGGGTGGGATAGAGTGGTTTTTGTTTTTCGTCATCCCGGCTTTGGCCGGGATGACGGATAAGGGGCGCCCGGACGATGGATGAGGCGTGTTTTCACTTCCAGGCGAACTGCGGTTGGTCGTAGTGGGCGACGCGGGTGGGACGGCCGTTCAGGGCGACTTCGCGGAACTGGTAGATGATGGCAGCGGTCGGGGCGAACATGTCGTGGCCGAGGACCGGCAGCCACATGGACAGAACCTGGCGGCCGTCATTGTTGGGCCGCGACAGGGTTGGAATGTCGGGGCTGTTCAGTTGCTCGAGCGGCAGGTGGTGGACCTCGGCAACCTCTGAGGGATCGGGCTCAATGCCGGTGATGCCATTGCCCCACATGACGACAGGCGAAATGCGGAAGCCTGATCGGGTCGGGTAGTCATCCAGCCGGCCGAGCACGTTTTTGCCGGTCAACGTGATGTTCATTTCCTCGTGCAGCTCGCGCAGGGCCGCCTCGACAGTGGTTTCGCCGTCATCAAGTCGCCCGCCTGGCAGGGCGTACTGGCCGGCGTGCCGGTTGATGCGGGCCGGGCGCAAGGTGAGCAGGATGCTGGCACCGGCCGCATCGGGAACGATGACGATGGCGACCGCGGCCCGGCGCAGCTGATCGTCGCCCGGGAACTCGGCATCGAAGGCTGACAGATTGGCGGTGACGCAGCTGCGTAGATCGTTGTTGAATTTGAAGGTCATGAGCCGCGTGAATTTGCTGGTTGAAGTGCGCACAAGTGACCGAAAAGCCCGGACAGGTCAACCAGCGAGCCGGCCTGTCAATACAGAGGATAACGGCAATGTATCGATTGTCGTGGCCCGATGCCGGGCAGTAGTCTGCCAGGTACACATGCTGTGGGAGGCCTTCAAATGAACAACGATATTTCCAATACGGATTATAACTTCAGTCCGTCGCAGGCGCTGGTCGGCGGCCAGATGCTGTTCGTTGCGTTCGGCGCGCTGGTGCTGGTGCCGCTTCTGACGGGTCTCGATCCGTCCGTGGCCCTGTTTACGGCCGGAGTCGGCACGCTGATCTTTCAGCTTGTGACCAGGGGCAAGGTGCCGATCTTTCTGGCATCGTCATTTGCCTTCATTGCGCCGATCCAGGCATCGGTCGCGGAATGGGGGATATCATCGACAATGAGCGGGCTCGCCGCGGCGGGGCTGTTTTATGTTGCGCTGAGCCTTGCCATCCGGGCGTTCGGCACCCAGTGGCTGCACCGGGTATTTCCACCGATCGTCGTCGGCCCGGTGATCATGGTGATCGGGCTGGCGCTTGCCAAAGTGGCTGTCGATATGGCGACCGGTGCAGCCGATGGCCAGAAGGTGCCGACGGGTATCTCGCTGACCGTTGCCACTGTGACCTTGATCGCAACGGCGGTCATTGCCGTAATGGGCAAGGGTATGATGCGGATTGTGCCGATCCTGGGCGGTATCTGCATCGGCTATGTTTTTGCCCTGATCCTCGGCGCGGTGACCGGTGTGACGCTGGTCAATTTCAGCAATGTGGCATCGGCCAGCCTGGTTGCGCTGCCGGCCTTCGTGATGCCGACATTCCATATGGGCGCGATCCTGTTCATGCTGCCGGTGGCGATCGCACCGGCGATTGAACACTTCGGTGATGTCATGGCGATCGGCGGTGTGACCAAGAAAAACTACCTCGAGGATCCCGGTATTCACCGGACCATGTTGGGTGACGGGCTGGCAACGACAGCGGCCGGTCTGCTGGGCGGCCCGCCGAACACGACCTATTCGGAAGTGACAGGGGCGGTTACCCTGACCAGGGCGTTCAATCCGGCGATCATGACCTGGGCTGCGATTTTTGCCATCGTGCTGTCGTTTTCAGGCACGCTCAATGCCCTGTTGGGGTCGATCCCGCTGGCGGTCATGGGCGGTGTCATGGTGCTGATGTTCGGCCTGATCGCGGTTGTCGGCATGACGACGGTCATGAAAGTGGGCGAGGCGCTGACCGAACCGCGCAACATGATCATCGCCTCGATCATCCTGGTGGTCGGCATCGGCGGCCTGTCGGTCCCGTTCGGCGGCGGCTTCAAGATGGCGGGCATTGGTCTGGCTGGTATAGTGGGTGTGTTGCTCAATCTGCTGTTGCCGGCATCCAGTTCGGCCAGCTCGGAATGAAAGCGCTAACACTGTATGGATGCAAAGTCTCAAAGACAGGAAAAACCGGAGCCGCGATTTCGGCGGTTTGATCCTGCCGATCGGAAGCGACAACTGATCGATGCGGCAATCGCGTGTCTGGCTGAGGGTGGCATGGCGGCCTTCACGATCGATCAGGTGTGCCGCCGGGCCGGGATTTCACGCGGGCTGATCTCGCATCATTTCAACGGCAAGGCGGCCCTTTTAGCCGCCGCCTATGATGCGATGACGGTTTATCTGGATGATCTGTCCGCGAGCGGAATTTCGCACCCTAACGATGATCCGGCGGCAGCGCTGCGCGAAACGATCGAGGCGAACTTTGCCACCGATCTGACCAACCAGCCGACGATTAAGGCCTGGCTGGCGGTGTGGGGCGAGGTTGCCGGCAATACCGAGCTGAAGGCGGTGCACCGCAAGCGCTATGATGCCTACCGCGCCAACCTGACCGGGGCCATTTCAGCCGTTGCCAAGGCGCGCGGGCGCAGTGTCGATGCCGGGCAATTGGCAACGATGTTCATTGCCCTCATCGACGGGCTGTGGCTGGAGTGGTGCCTCGATCCGTCGGCATTGCCGCAGGACGAGGCCAAAGCTGCCTGCTATGCGCTGCTCGAGCCGCATCTGGGGCCGCTGAGGGGGTAGGCTGGGCGTGGGTGCGACTCCCTCTCCCCGCTTGCGGGGGGAGGGGATTTTACGCCTGGACCACGCGGCCTTCCTTCTTGGCGCGGGCGACGTAGTCTTGCAGGGCATCGTCGATGCCGGCATCGAGGGGCGGCTGCTGGTAGTCGCGCAGCAATTGTTTCCAGATTTCGTTGGCGCGGGTTTCGGCGGTTGGCGAGCCGCGTTCGATCCAGGTGTCGTAATTGTCCCAGTTGGACACCAGCGGTGCGTTGAAGGCGTGCTCGTAACGCTCCATGGTGTGGCCGGTGCCAAAGAAATGCCCGGCCGGGCCGACCTCTTCGACGGCATCAAGGGCAAGGCTGGCGGTATCGACCTCGAAGGGTTCCATATAGGCGGCCATCATCTGCAGCATTTCGGCATCGATGATGAGTTTTTCGAACGAGGCGGTGAGGCCGCCGCCGAGCCAGCCGGCGGCATGATTGATCATGTGACACTGGCCGGTCATGGCGCCCCACAGGGCCATCATGCTTTCGTAAGCGGCCTGGGCGTCATTGGTGTTGGCCGAGTTGACATTACTGGAGCGGAACGGGATGCCGATCAGGCGGGCAAGCTGGCCGGAGGCCTGTGCGGCCTGGGCATATTCCGGCGTGCCGAAGGCCGGCGAGCCGGTCTTCATGTCGACGTTAGAGGTGAAACCGCCGTACATCGCCGGTACACCGGGGCGCACGATCTGGGTCAGCGCGATGCCGACCATGGCTTCGGCGTGCTGCTGGGCAAGGGCGCCGGCGATGGTGACCGGCGACATGGCGCCGGCAAGGGTGAACGGGGTGACAACGGCTGCCTGACCATGCTCGGCCAGCGTCATCAGACCTTCGGCCATGGGGATGTCGAGCTGCAATGGTGAGTTGGTGTTAATGATGCCGGTGAAGACGGGGATGTCCTTGAGCCCTTCCAGGTCGGTGCCGAGCGACAGGGCGGCCATCGAGAGCGCATCGAGGGCTTGTGATTTGCCCATGGCCCAGGGTTGCCAGTTTTTGTCCATCAAGGTGATCTCGGCATAAAAGATATCGAGATGGCGGGTCTCGGCCGGCAGATCGAGCGGCTCGAATCCGCCACCGCCTTCCTGATGCAGGATGTTGAGGCTTTGGACGAGGCGCACGAAGTTGCACATCTCCTCGTAGGTGCCGGCACGGCGGCCCTTGTCGAGATCCATGCAGTAGGCCGGGCCGCCGACGCTTGAAAAGACCGCGTGCGGGCCGCCGACTTTGATATTGCGCTCAGGGTTGCGGGCGTGAAGGGTGAAGGATGACGGCGCCTTGGCAATCAGCGCTTCGATACCGGCGGCGTCGAATTTGACCAACTCGCTTGCCTCATCAACGTCGAAGCCGGCGCCGGCATAGGCTGCGCGGGCACGCGAGCTGAGCACCTTCATGCCGACGTCAGACAGGATCTTCAGGGCCGTTGCGTGAATGGCGCCGACATGATCGGCGCTGAGGATCTGCAACGGCTGATAAAGATACTCGATCTGTTTCCAGGGGCGCTGGGCGATGCTGCCGGGTTTGCGCCCGGCCCGGGCAGCACGGCGGCGGCGGCCGGCAGAACGTTCGCTCATGATGATATCCTTTCAACAGGCCGGGCTTGTGGCCGTTCGCGCCTGACCGGCTGGTTGTCCGGCGGTGTATCAACGTTGCGGGCGGCGCGGTGGGCGCTGTGGACGGCATCGGCGATGGACGAGGGCACCAGGCAATCACCGATCCGGCTGGCCGACAAGATGCCGGCGTCCGCCCAGTCAGCCGCTGCGCTGGTGAGCTCATGAAACAGCGCAGTGTTGGGCATGCGGCCGGTGACCATGACGAGATTGGCATAGGGATGCGGCTCAACCCTGCCGGTATAGATGCAGCTCAGCGTTGCCTGGTGCCGGGTTACACCTGTCAGTTTTCGATCAAAGACCAGTTTTACACCCATTTTGAGCAGCCGGCGCTGAATGAAGAAGTGCTCATTGGTCATCTCGGTCCAGGCCGACACTTTATTGTGCGGCGTGATGATGGTGACGTCGTGGCCTTCATTGACAAAGCGCTCGGCAAGCGCGCCACCCATGAAATAGTGTTCGTCGTCATAGATGGTGATGGGGCCGGACAGCTCAGTGCCGGCGAAGATGTCATCGGGCGTAACGACATTGAAGCCGGGATCGATGGCAACGGCGCCGTGATTGAAATGCCCGACACCATCGCGGCGCCAGGTGCTGCCGGTCGCCAATAGGATGTGGCCGGGGCCCAGCTCCAGGAGATCGGCGATTGTGAGTTCGCTCTCGCGATAAATCTCGATGTTGGCGAGCTTGTCGATCATGTGGATACGATGGTCGGCGACCCGCATCCAGTTGGCAAGGCCGGGCA
>JABDJG010000033.1 GCA_013002595.1 Hyphomicrobiales bacterium
AACACATGGCAGCTCCGACCAGCAGGGCGAGATCAGCTAAAACCCTTGACAACACGGAGCCGTCCACACATGGCACATAACCGCCGTGTCAGGCAGGTTTTTCTGAATGTGCGTTTGTGGTTGCAACGCGGCTGTTGCGAGATGCTGAAGGGTGTGTTTCTAATCGTTTATTGCAGCGCTCGCGCGATTGAGCCCGCGCGATCACCCGGCGCTGAAGCTGAAGCCCTCATAGCCGTTGGCAACGACGTCCTGACATTTTTCGATGTAGGCCGGCAGGCCGCCGAGGTAGGGCATGAAGACGGCCGGTTTGCCGGGCACGTTGGAGCCGAGGTACCAGCTGCCGGTGGTTGATTTTAGCGCTGGAGCGGAGATATCGCGGACGTGGTCGGTCCAGGCCGCTTCAGCCTTGCCGTCGGCTTCAACCACCGTGTGGCCGCGCTCGCGCATCGCGGCGAGGCAGGCGCAGATCCATTCGACATGCTGTTCGATGGTGGGCAGCATGTTGGTCAGAACCGACGGGCTGCCCGGGCCAGTGACGGTGAACAGGTTCGGGAAACCGGCGATGGCAAGGCCGAGATAGGCGATCGGGCCGTTTGCCCACTTGTTCTGCAGAAGCGCCTCGCCGCGGCCGCGGATGTCGATGTTCATCAGCGCCCCGGTCATGGCATCGAATCCGGTCGCGATCACCAGGCAATCGATCGCGATATCCTTGCCGCCGGCGCGGATGGCGGTTTCGGTGATTTCCTCGATCGGGTGCTGGTTGAGATCGATGAGGCTGACGTGATCGAGGTTGTAGGTCTCGAAATAGCCGATATCGACGCACAGCCGTTTGCCGCCGATGATGTTGGCCGGGCACAACCTGTCGGCAACGGCCGGATCCTTGACCGTCTGCCGGATCTTGGCCCGCACGAAATCGGCGGCGGTGTCGTTGGCCTGTTTGCTCAGCATCAGATCACCGTAGGCGCCGAGAAAGGTCAGGCCGCCGGCCTGCCAGCGCCGCTCGTACTCGGCCTCGCGTTCAGCCGGTGTCGCCTCGAGGGCGGGCTCGGTATTGTAGACGGCATCGATGCCGCCGTAGGTGGTTTTGGCGCGGGCGCGCATGTCGCCGTAGCCGGCTTTGATCGTCTTCAGCCGTTCGGGATCGAGCGGCCCGTTATGGGCCGGGATGGCGTAATTGGCGGTGCGCTGGAACACAGTCAGTCCGGCGGCCTTGCGGGCGATGTGCGGGATCGACTGGATGGCCGACGAGCCGGTGCCGATCACCGCAACGCGCAAACCGGTAAAGTCGATCCTTTCGTGCGGCCAGGTGCCGGTGTGATAGACCGGGCCGGCAAAGCGCTCCAGACCCTTGATCTCAGGCCGGTTCGGCACCGACAGGCAGCCGGTTGCCATGATGCAGTAACGCGCCCGGGCAAGACATCCGGTTGCATCGCGCAATCCCCAGCATTGACCGGCCTCGTCGTAGTGCGCCGAGGCGATCCCGCAATCAAAGGTGATGTCGCGTTGCAGATCGAAGCGGTCCGCGACATGGTTGGCATATTTGAGAATCTCTGGCTGGGTTGCATAGCGCTCGGTCCAGTTCCAGTCCTGCTGCAGCGCGTCATCGAACTGATAGGAATACTGCACGCTTTCGATATCGCAGCGCGCGCCGGGATAGCGGTTCCAGTACCAGGTGCCGCCGACACCCGATGCCTTGTCGAAGCAGCGTACCGAAAACCCGAGCTGGCGCAGCCGATAGATCAGATGCATCCCGGCAAATCCCGCGCCGACGATGGCGACGTCACAATCGTGTTGTTTCATGCGGCATACCTCACCGGGTTTTCACTCACACATCCATTCCCGTAAGCCGGTAGCCGTCGCGCCAGTGGTCCTTGTCCTCCTGGTGCTGGCACAGGCGCAGGTGGCTTTCGAACAGCAGCTTTTCGTCGTAAGTGTCCGGCAGTTCTGCACGATACAGCTTCATGTGACGCTCGCAGGCGGCCATCTCGCCGAGCTGGGCATGGTTGATGGCGATCTGCTGATGGACGTAGAAGATCGGCAGTTTGAGCATCGAGCGCAGGACAGTGTTCGAATCCTCGTAGCGGCGTATCATGTAATAGGTCTCGGCGAGGATCTCCTTTCTGACGTAATCCTCGCTGAAGGGATCGAGCTTGATGGCGCGAAAATAGGTGTCTATGGCCTCCTGATAGTGGCCGGTGTAGGCAAGCAGCATTGCCCAGTAGCCAAGCACCTGGGCGCTGTTGGGATTGAGCGCCTTGGCCCGTTCAAGATGCAGGCGGGCAACGGCGTGGTTGCCAAGCTGGCGCAGGGCCTCGCCAAAGGCGCCTTGTGAACGGTAGTCGCCGGGATCGAGTTCGATGGCCTTCTTGCCGTACTCATAGGCACGCTCCAGCGGATTGTCGTCGTAGGTCGACAGGTCCCAGACCGACATGCCTTCTGCAATCGCGATGCCGGCATAGGCGGGCGCGCAGTTGGGATCTGTCTCGATGGCCTTGTGGTAGAGACCGATCGCGTCCCTGATGCTGTCACCGCGCCGGGCCAGGGCATGATTGCCACGCAGCAGGTAGTCGAAGGCCGACATGTTGCTTGTCGGCTTGCGCCGTACCCGCTCGGCGCCGGCCTCGGCGATGCGGCCCGGCAGGACGGCAACAATGGCGCGGACCACATCGTCCTGCACCTCGAAGATATCTTCAAGCTGACGGTCGTAGCGGTCGGCCCAGACATGGGCGCCGTCTGCGGCATCGATCAGCTGGGCAGTGACACGGACACGGTTGCCGGCCTTCCTTACCGAGCCTTCGACGACATATTGCACGCCGAGCTGACGTGCCGTGTCCTTGATGTCGACCGACTGGCCCTTGAAGGCAAACGACGAATTGCGGGCGATGACGAACAGTTCGGAAAACCGCGACAGTTCGGTGATGATGTCTTCGGCGATCCCGTCGGAGAAATATTCCTGCTCCGGATCGCCCGACATGTTGTTGAAGGCGAGGACGGCGATTGAAGGTTTTTCGGGCAATTCGGCCATGTCTTGTGATACCGCGTTTGCGCCCGGTGCAGCAGTACCGGGCGACCATTGGAACACGCAGATCGGCCGGGCGATGTTTTTCACTTCATGTGCGCCCGCGTCAGCGAATTCTGCCTCGACACGATGCCCGAGACTTTCATGAACGATGGAGGAGATGCAGATGCCGCCGGGGTCGGCGACGGCTTCGAGGCGGGCTGCGATATTGACGCCGTCGCCGTAGATGTCATCACCGTCGATGATAACATCGCCGAGGTTGATGCCGATGCGCAGCTTGATCGGGCCGTCTGCGTCGGCCAGCGCCTGTTGGATGG
Source organism: Hyphomicrobiales bacterium (assembly GCA_013002595.1). GTDB lineage: Bacteria > Pseudomonadota > Alphaproteobacteria > Rhizobiales > Aestuariivirgaceae > JABDJG01. The sequence goes on from JABDJG010000033.1 coordinate 3,337, forward strand.
CAAGGGCGCATTCGACCGCATCGACCACGGATGAAAATTCTACCAGAGTGCCGTCACCCATCAGCTTAACGATGCGTCCGCCGTGGTTTTGGGTTTCGGGGTCGAACAGTTTGTGGCGGTGTTCGCGCAAGGCAGCGAGAGTGCCAGCCTCGTCCTCAGCCATCAGCTTGGAGTAGCCAACGACGTCTGCAGCCAGTATTGCGGCGAGCTTGCGCTGCAAGACCTGTCCCCCGTACGATGATTAGTACCGCCCGGATGCGAGCTTAACCGCTCAGCCCGAGTGAGCAAGCGAAAATGGCGGCGAGGAAACTGAACCGCGCGGATACTTTCAGGTGCTCACTTCGGCGGCGCGCACGATGACGACGCCGGCGATGCGCCAGGTGGCGTCGGGCTGTTGTTCAAAGGCGTAAAGCGCGGTCCAGGACCGGCCGTTGGCGTCGGTGATGTGGACGCGTTGGGTCGGGCGGCCGGACATCTCGGTGGTGATCTTGCCGAATTTGAACGATTGCGGGCGGTAGACCTGCGGGTAGCCCTGTTTGACCATGGCCATGAAGTTGCCGGCGGTGCCGGATGGCCGGCGAGGCGTGGGCAAAGGCCTTGGCGCCCTCATCGGCCCTGAAGGCGGTGATCTGGCTGGTGATGATGCGCTCGAAAGCGGCCGGATCGGCAGTGGCTGATTGCGCATGGGCCGGCGTGGCCGCGGCAAACAGGGCCACGGTAAGGACAACGATCGTAACGGCTTTGCTGATGATTGGCATGGCGGCACTCCCTGAACGTGGCGGTTTTCGTAGGGTTATTATTCTCCCTCAGTGCGGAATATGCAAATATGTCAGCACCATGCGGTTGACCCTATAGCCCGTGTGTCGCACTGTGCATCGGTATTTTTCAAAAGGGGATCCGGGCGTACGGGGCTGACAGTTCTCAGGCACGCCCAGGGGCGAACCCATATCGGGAGGAGGCAGTATGCCAAACGTATCCATGAAGGTGAACGGCAAGGACGTCAGCGGTGAGGTTGAAGGCCGCACGCTGCTGGTACAGTTCCTGCGCGAACATCTCAATTTGACCGGCACCCACGTCGGTTGCGACACCAGCCAGTGCGGCGCCTGTGTGGTGCATGTCGACGGCAAGGCGATCAAATCGTGCACGGCGCTGGCTGCTGCCTGCGACGGTGCTGTGGTGATCACCATCGAAGGACTTGCCAAGGACGGCAATCTGCATCCGATGCAGGAGGCGTTTCGCGAGCATCATGGGCTGCAGTGCGGGTTCTGCACGCCGGGCATGATCATGGCCGGTGTCGATATCGCCAAGCGCCGTGGCAAGAAGCTGACCGAAGCCACGATCCGGTCCGAGCTTGACGGCAACATCTGCCGCTGCACGGGCTACCACAATATCGTCAAGGCCATTCAGGCCGGCGCTGCAAAGATGTAGGCGCAAGATCACAAGAAAAAAGCCTGGGAGGCTGACCCAATGAGCGATACAGGAATTGGCGCACGCATGGTGCGCAAGGAAGATCACCGTTTCATCACCGGCAAGGGCCGGTATACCGATGACATCAATCTGCAGGGCCAGACCTATGCCCATTTCGTGCGCTCGCCGCACGCCCATGCCAAGATCAAGAAGATCGATGTCAAAAAGGCCGAAAAGGCGCCGGGCGTTCATGCGGTGCTGACCGGCGATGATGTCGCCGCCGACGGGATCGGCGGGCTGATCTGCGGCTGGATGATCCATTCAAAGGACGGCACGCCGATGAAGGCCGGCGGGCATCCGGTGCTGGCGCAGGGCAAGGTGCGTTATGTCGGCGATCATGTCGCCGTCGTTGTGGCCGATACGCTGGCCCAGGCCCAGGCCGCCGCCGAACTGGTCAATGTTTCCTATGAAGAGCTGAAATCGGTGGTCGAGACCGGCAAGGCGCAAAAGCGCGGCGCGCCGCGCATCCACGATGTGGCGCCGGGCAACCGGATCTACGACTGGGCGATCGGCGATGAGGCGGCAACCAACAAGGCCTTTGAGGCGGCCGCGCATGTCACCCAGCTCGACATCACCAACAACCGGCTGGTGCCGAACCCGATGGAGCCGCGCGTGGCGCTTGGCTCCTATGACACCGGTGAAGATCATTTCACGCTTTACACCACCAGCCAGAACCCGCATGTGGCGCGGCTTGTGATTTCAGCGTTTATCGGCGTTGCGCCCGAGCACAAGCTGCGGGTCGTTGCGCCCGATGTCGGCGGCGGCTTCGGTTCCAAGATCTTCATCTATGCCGAAGAGGTTGTCTGCCTGTGGGCATCCAAGCGGATCGGCGGACGGCCGGTCAAATGGACCTCCGATCGCTCGGAAGCGTTCCTGTGCGATGCGCATGGCCGCGATCATGTCACGCACGCCGAGCTGGCGCTCGATGTCAAAGGCAAGATCCTCGGGCTTCGGGTCAAGACGGTGGCCAATCTGGGCGCCTATATGTCGACGTTCTCGTCAAGCGTGCCGACCTATCTTTATGCAACGCTGTTGTCGGGCCAGTACAACATCGCCAACATCTATGCCGAGGTCGATGCGGTTTACACCAACACGGCGCCGGTCGATGCCTATCGCGGCGCCGGGCGGCCCGAGGCGACCTATGTCGTTGAACGGCTGGTCGAAACGGCTGCGCGCGAGATGGAGATCGATCCGGCCGAGTTGCGGCGGCGCAACTTCGTCACCGAGTTCCCGCATCAGACCCCGGTGATCATGTGCTATGACGCCGGCGATTATAACGCCTCGCTGAAGGCGGCCATGAAGATGGCCGACTACAAGAGCTTTTCGGTGCGGCGCGCTGCGACGGAGGCCAAGGGCAAATTGCGCGGCATCGGGTTTTCCAACTACATCGAAGCGTGCGGTATCGCGCCATCGGCCGCCGTTGGGTCGCTCGGCGCCGGTGTGGGCTTGTGGGAATCGGCTGAAGTCAGGGTCAACCCGGTCGGCACGGTCGAGGTTCTGACCGGCAGCCACAGCCACGGCCAGGGCCATGAAACGACCTTTGCCCAGCTGGTCTCGGACCGCCTCGGCATCGACGCCGATCAGGTCGCGATCGTTCATGGCGATACCGACAAGGTGCAGTTCGGCATGGGCACCTACGGCTCACGCTCAGGCGCCGTCGGCATGACGGCGATCTCGAAAGCCCTCGATAAGATCGAGGCAAAGGCGACCAAGGTGGCCGCGCACGTGATGGAGGCTTCTGAAAAGGACGTCGAGTTCAAGAACGGCACCTTCTCGGTGAAAGGCACCGACAAGAAGATGGCGTTCGGCGAAGTGGCGCTGCAGGCCTACGTGGCGCACAAGTTCGATTCCAATGAAGTCGAGCCGGGCCTGAAGGAAGGCGCGTTCCATGATCCCTCGAACTTCACCTTCCCGGCAGGCTGCCACATCTGCGAAGTTGAGGTCGATCCCGAAACCGGGGTGACCGAGATCGCCAACTGGGTCGCGGTCGATGACTTCGGTACGGTCATCAACCCGATGATCGTCGAAGGCCAGGTGCACGGCGGCATTGCCCAGGGCGTCGGCCAGGCGTTGACGGAAGGCTGTGTCTACGATCCGGACTCCGGTCAGCTGGTGACCGGCTCGTTCATGGATTACTGCATGCCGCGGGCCGACGATCTGCCGTCGTTCGATCTTGGCTTCACCAAGACCGAGTGCCCGTCCAACCCGCTCGGCCTAAAGGGCTGCGGCGAGGCAGGGGCCATTGCAGCACCGGCAGCGCTGATCAACGCGATCACCGATGCGATCGGCGTCAAGGACGTGCCGATGCCGGCGACACCGCAGGCGGTGTGGAATGCCATTCAGTCAAACGCTGCCAAACAGGCGGCAGAATAAGCCCTTCGGGAGGACAAGAACCATGTACGATTTCAACTACCACCGTCCTGCCAAGGCGGCCGAGGCCACAGCCCTCATCAAGAAGCACCGGGACGGCACGCTCATGTCGGGCGGCATGACGCTGATCCCGACCATGAAGCAGCGGCTTGCCGCGCCAAGCGATGTGATCGACCTTTCCGGCCTTGGCAACAACGCGGTCAAGGCGATGAAGACCAAGATCACGGTCGGCGCCGGGGCGACCCATGCCGAGGTTGCCGGCAACCGCGATATCAAGAAGGCCATTCCGGCTCTGGCGGCGCTCGCCGGCGGTATCGGCGATCCGCACGTGCGCCACAAGGGCACACTCGGCGGCTCGATTGCCAACAACGATCCGGCGGCCGATTATCCTGCCGCCCTGGTGGCGCTCGATGCAACGGTGATCACCACCAAGCGCAAGCTGGCCGCCGACA
>JABDJG010000271.1 GCA_013002595.1 Hyphomicrobiales bacterium
TGCTGCCGCTGATGCGGGTACTGGAGCAAGGCGGCAAGTTCGTCCAGTGCATCAAGCATGGGCTGACCCTGCGCGGCATAAATGCCGGTCCCCCGCGCCGGCCCCTGCAGCCGCTCAACAAGGACGACAAACGGCAATTGGCGGAAGTTGTCCGCACCATGAATGCTGCAATCGACGCCATCGGCAAGGAAGGCTGACATGACCGACCTCCTCACACGTGAAGAATACGCCGCCATCGCAGCCAAGATCGATTTTCCGCGCGCGGCCTTCATCGACGGCCGCTACCGGCCCGGCCGCGGCACAAAACTGGCGGCAATCGATCCGGCAACCGGCAAGACGATCGCCAAGATTTCGGCCTGCAACGACAAGGATGTCGATCTGGCGGTGGCAAAGGCCCGTGAGGCCTTCGACCAGGGCCATTGGGCAAAGCTGCACCCTTCCGAGCGCAAGGATGTGCTGATCCGGCTGTGCAAGCTGATCACCCGCAATCGCCGCGAACTGGCGGTGATGGAAAGCCTCGACAGCGGCAAGCCGATCCGCGATTGCGAATTGATCGACATTCCCGAGACCATCCACACCCTCAAGTGGCACGCAGAAGCCGTCGACAAGATCTACGACCAGACCGCGCCGGCCGGGGATGATGCCATCGCCATGATCGTGCGCGAGCCGGTCGGTGTCGTTGCGGCCGTCCTGCCGTGGAATTTCCCGCTGTTGATGCTCGCCTGGAAGATCGGCCCGGCACTTGCCGCCGGCAATTCGGTGATCGTCAAACCGGCCGAGCAGACATCGCTGAGCGCATTGCGGATCGCTGAACTTGCCATGGAGGCCGGCATCCCGCGCGGCGTCCTGCAGGTGCTGCCGGGCGACGGGCCATCGGTCGGCGAACCGCTCGGGCGGCACGGTGATGTCGACATGGTCAGCTTCACCGGCTCGACCGAGACCGGCCGCCGCTTCCTGCGCTATTCGGCCGACAGCAACCTGAAAAAGGTCGTGCTCGAGTGCGGCGGCAAGAACCCGGCCATCGTTCTCGATGATGCCGAAGAGCTCGATCTGGTCGCAGGCCACGTGGTCAACGCCGCGTTCTGGAACATGGGTGAGAACTGTTCGGCCAATTCACGCCTGATCGTCCATGAAGCCGTCAAGGCGCCGCTCATGAAGCGCATTGTGGCCCGCTGCCGCGACTGGAAAACCGGTGATCCGCTCGATCCGGGCAATCATCTCGGCGCCCTGATCGATGCCGATCACTGCAAGAAGGTCAAAAGCTATCTCAAAGGCGCCAAGCCGTTGCTCGGCGGCACCGTCAGCGGCAACTTCATCGAGCCGACCATCTTCGACAATGTCAAGCGCGGCGACAAACGCGCCAGCCACGAAATCTTCGGCCCGGTCCTGTCGGTGATCACCGTTGCCTCGTTCGATGAGGCCATCGAGGTTGCCAACGACACCGAATACGGCCTGACCGCCAGCATCTTCACCGCCAATGCGAAAAAGGCGATCCGGGCCGCGCGCGCCGTGCGGGCCGGCACGGTGACGGTCAATTGCTATGGCGAAGGCGATATCTCGACCCCGTTTGGCGGCTACAAGCAGTCCGGCTTCGGCGGCCGTGACAACGGCATCCATGCCCACGACCAGTACACCGAGGTCAAGACAATCTGGATCGACCTGTCCGATACCGGGCCTGAGGAGAACGTCGGGTGACCGCCACTGTAGAGGAACCCAAAGCCACCCGGCGCGGTGGCCGCGGTGCGCGCCGGCAATTGCGCACCACCTGGGAAACCCGGATGCTGCCGGCGCTTACGCGCAACCTGCCGCTCGTCGAGCCGATGGATCGGGACCAGATCATCAAGATCGATGCTGCCTCGATGGATATCCTTGAAGACGTTGGTGTGGTGTTCCGCGATCCTGAAGCGATCTCGGACTGGAAGCGTGCCGGCGCCGATATCCGCGATGGCGACCGGGTCCACCTTGACCGTGGCCTGGTACGCGAACTGATCTCATCGATCCCCGCCGATATCACCTTGCATGCCCGCAACCCGGAAAACACGGTCGAGCTTGGCGGGCCCAAATCGATCTTTGTGCCGATGACCGGCGCGCCCTATCTGCGCGACCTCGAAGACAGGCGCCGCGGGCCTACGCTCGATGACCTGGCCATGTTCCACAAACTGGCCCAGATGTGCCCGGCAATCCATTCATCGGCACATCACATTGTCGAACCGATGGACAAGGTCGTCGCTCACCGGCATTTCCACATCACCTATTCGTCGATGAAGTACTCCGACAAGACCTTCATGGGCATGACCACCTCGCCCAGGAACGCCGAAGACGTGCTTGATATGTGCGCCATCCTGTTCGGCGCCGACTACATGGAAACCCACCCCGTCGCCGTCGGCAACTGCAACGGCAATTCACCATTGGTGTGGGATGAAGTGATGCTCGGCGCCATGCGCGCTTTCAACCGGCGCAACCAGCCGGTGCTGTGCTCACCGTTCGTGCTTGGCGGCGCCAACACGCCGGCTTCGACCGCGCCGGCAGTTGCCCAGCTTAATGCCGAAGCACTGTCGGCCCTTGCCTATACCCAGGTGGTCCGAAAGGGCTGCCCGGCAATCTACGGTCATTATCTTTCAATCGTCTCGATGCAGTCGGGTGCACCCATGGCCGGTACGCCCGAGATCAGTCTGATGAACTTCATGATTGGCCAGATGGCGAGGTTCTACGGTGTGCCCTGGCGCACCTCGAACACGCTTGGCGGCGCCAAGACGCTTGATGCCCAGGCCGGCTACGAAAGCGCATCGACGCTGATGGCGGTAATGCTGTCCGGCGCCAATTATATCTGGCATTCGGCCGGTTGGAACGAGGCTGGCATGCACTGTTCGGTCGCCAAATTCATTGTCGATGCCGAACAGTGTGCCATGGCCTACCGCATGACCGAAGGCATCCGCTGGGATGATTTCGACGAGGCGCTTGCCGCCGTGCGCGACATTGGCCCCGGTGGCCACTACCTCGGCCATCCGCACACCCAGGCCAATTTCCAGCGCGCCTTCTTCATGCCGACCCTGTTCGACAACAATTACTACGAGCAATGGGTCGCCGACGGCAGCCGCGACACGACCGAGCGTGCACTCGCGACAGCAAAATCGATGCTGGCTGCCTATGAAGAGCCGAAACTCGACCCGGCCATGGACGAAGCCCTGCTGGACTACATTGCCCGGCGTGAGCGCGAAATCCCGGCAGTCGATGCCCTCAACAACGAGCACTGACATGCGCTTTGCCGGTAAAAAAGCTCTGGTCACCGGCGCAGGCGGCGGTATCGGCACATCGATCGTTGCCCGGCTGCGGCAAGAAGGCGCCGTCGTTGCGGCGGCCGACATTGCAACCGATGCGCTGGAGGCCGAGGCGCATCTGCCCGGCAACCTTACCGACAGGAGTTACTGCGATGCCCTGCCGGGCAGGGCGGCTGACGCGCTAGGCGGTCTCGACATCGTCGTCAACAACGCCGGCATCATCCGCCGCGGCGTCATCACCGAGACCAGCGATGAGGACTATGCATTGTCGATGGCGATCAATGTTGAGGCGCCATTCCGGGTCTGCCGGGCGGCAATCGCAATCATGGCCGAGGCGGGTGGCGGCGCGATCGTCAATGTTTCCTCGTGCTGGGGGCTGCGGCCCGGCCCCAACCACCCGGTCTATGTCATGTCGAAGGCGGCAGTTGCCTCGCTGACCCAGTGCCTTGGCCGCGATCACGCCCATCAGGGCATTCGCATCAATGCCGTGTGCCCCAATGAGGTCGACACGCCGATGATCCGCTCCGGTTTTGAAATCCGCGGGCTTGATCCCGATACGGCCATCGCCGAGCTTGACAAGACGGTGCCGCTCGGCCGGATTGCCAAACCTGAAGACATTGCCGATGTCATCCTGTTCCTGGCCAGCGATCAGGCGCGCTACATGTGCGGCGCCCTGGTAGAGGTCAATGGCGGAAAGCCCGTCATATGAACCGCTTCAAGGACAAGGTTATCCTCATCACCGGCGGGCGCAGCGGCATCGGCCTTGCCTGCGCCGAGCGGTTCGCCAACGAAGGCGCGCGGGTGTTTACCGCCCAGCGCGGCGCGGCACCCGGGTTTGAGACCATTGTCGCCGACTTCATGGATCCGGCCGCCCCTGAAGCGGTTATCGACGAGGTGATTGCCGAGGCTGGCCGGCTCGACGGGCTGATTAACAACGCCGGGCTGATGCTCGAGGGAACGGCACAAGAGATGTCGCTCGAAGATTGGCAGGCAACTCTTCAGGTCAACCTGACCGCTCCTTTCCTGCTGATCAAACATGCCCTGCCGCACCTGCGCCAGACCGCCGGCGCCATTGTCAACATCGGCTCGATCGAAGGGCTGGGCGCCAATCCGCGCCACCCGGCCTATTGCGCCTCAAAGGCCGGCCTGCATGGGCTGACCCGCGCTATTGCGGTTGATCACGGACCCGATAGCGTACGCTGCAATGCGGTTGCGCCGGGCTGGATCGACACCCCGCTCAATGCTGATTTCATCCAGTCATTACCCGATCCGGGCAGCTTTCGCGACCGCATCGGCGCCGTCCATCCGGTCGGCCGCACCGGCGCGCCGCAAGAGGTTGCCGGCCTGGTTGCCTGGCTCGCCAGCGACGAGGCGAGTTTCGTGACCGGCCAGATCTATACGGTCGACGGTGGCCGCACCGCCAAATTGAGCCTGCCATGAAGGTGACCAGACTGCCCGTCGACCCCGGCCCGCCAGCCTGGAATTTGCTCCTGCCGACACAAACGCAATACCCCGCCCTGGCGGGCAACAAGACCGCTGATTGGCTGATCATCGGCGCCGGTTTTGCCGGCCTCGCTGCAGCGCGCCGGCTCAAGCAGCTATGTCCGCAAGACACCGTTGCTCTCCTTGAAGCGCGTCGCGTCGCGCACGGTCCGACCGGCCGCAATTCCGGCTTCATGATCGACCTGCCGCATAATCTTGCCTCGGATGATTACGGTGGCGAGCTGGAGCGCGACGCGCGTCATGCCCGCCTGAACCGCGCCGCCATCGATTTCGCTGCCGACGCCGCCCTGGACTACGGCCTTGCCGATGAAGCCTTTGTCCGCAGCGGCAAGACCAATGCCGCCGCGACCGAAAAGGGCCTCGATCACAACAAGTCCTATTCGGCTCATCTGACCAAACTGGGCGAGCCGCATGAATTGCTCGATGGCGCCCAGATGCGCGAGATGACAGGCACATCCTATTATCTCGGCGGGCTGCACACACCGGGCCCGGCGATGATCCAGCCGGCCCTGTTCGTGCGCGGCATGGCCGATGGTTTGGCCGGCACCGGCGTTGATATCTACGAGAACTCGCCCGTCACCAGCCTCAAGCGCGATGCCGGCTCCTGGACTGCGCGGACAACTGGCGGCCGTATCAGCGCCGCCAACGTTGTGCTCACCGTCAACGGCCATGCCGAAAGCTTTGGCTTCTTCAACCGCCGTCTCATCCACATCTATCTTTATGCTTCCATGACCCGGCCGTTGACGCCAGATGAGGTCAAGACCCTTGGCGGTGCGCCTCGATGGGCGGTCACGCCGGCCGACCCGCTCGGCAGCACCATCAGGCGGATTTCGGGCACCGGCGGCGATCGCATCATCGTGCGCAACCGGGTGACCTATAACCCCGGCAGATGTGCCAATGAGAACGCGGTCCAGGCTTTTGGCCGCAGCCAGGATCGCTCGTTTGCCCGGCGGTTTCCCATGATTTCAGGCGTTACCATGGAGCACCGCTGGGGCGGCCAATTGTGCCTGAGCCGCAACGATGCACCGGCGTTCGGTGAGATCGACAAAGGCCTTTACGCTGCCTGCTGCCAGAACGGTCTGGGCGTTGCCAAAGGCACCGCTTCGGGAATGCTTATCGCCGAGCTCGCTGCAGGCAAAACCTCCCCGTTGCTTGACGATATGCTGGCAGAACCGGCCCCCAGCCGGCTGCCGCCCGAGCCCTTAGCCTGGCTCGGCGCCACCGCAACGATGCGCTGGGGCGAATTCACCGCCGGCCGCGAACTATAAGCGCGGGGTGTGCGAATTTGCGCGCGAACAGCCTGTGATTTGATCTGGTGAACGATGGATGCGCAATCGTCCTTTGTAGGCTTTGTCCCAAAAAAAAGATCGCCACGCTCAGTGGTGTTTGACGTAGGGCAGCAGCCGCAAAATGCGGCCAAACCGTCATTTTGCGGCGATTTCAGACGTTGTCAGTTGCGTGAAGTTTCAATAATTGCGCTCCATTTTATGGAAACTGTAGGTGAAGACGGCGTCTAAAATTTTCAAAATTCACGAAATAACTCATGTAAAATCGTTTATACTCCGGAAATATTTGAAATATTAATAAATAATACGATGAAGAAGTTATAGAGTAACAAATATTATTTCCCCTATTTACAATTCATTAATCCAGTTTGTGGACCAAATATTAGGTTTCTTTGGATAGTATGAGCATCAAATGTGTGGTCCGTGAAAGTTTAATTAAGGCAGATAGCAAAATTCAAACTTTCTTGGGGGCTGAAGCCGGTTTGCGATCAACGCAGGCCAACGCAATATGACAGAGGCGGCGATGACGACAGGTACGGAGGCAGCGAGAGCTGACAAGCTAAACACGTCCAACGAGGCGGCAACTCCGGCAATTGTCCGGAACGTTCCACGCGTTGATGACGACCAGGACCGCTTGGCCCGACGGGCCTCGCGAACGGACGAGTTATCCGGACAGGTCAATCGGCTATTGCAGAACATGCGGGTAGCAATCGTCTACGGCGGCAATAAAGCCGATGAAGGCTCCGTGCTGTACCGGACCCACAATCCGCGATCGTGGAAAAGCTATGAACATGTCGCCAAGGATATTGCCGACAGCTTGAAGCGTCTTGGTTGTTCGAACGTGACCCTTATGGCCGATGACATGCGCCTGGCGAAACACATGCGTGATGAGGCAATCCAGTTCGCGTGGCTGAACACCGGAGGGGTTCAAGGATACAGCGCCGTTTCACATGCGGCCGCCATCATGGAAATGCTCGGCGTACCCTATATCGGTCATGAACCGCTTACCGCCGGCATTCTCGACAGCAAGCATACCTTCAAGCGTCAGTTGTTGGGCCTGGGCATACCGACCGGAAAATTCATTACCTGGCACGGTTCAAAAGGACCATTCGATCCTCACACGAATGTTGAATTTCAGAC
>JABDJG010000044.1 GCA_013002595.1 Hyphomicrobiales bacterium
CATTCCAGTTTTGCCAAACACACCCGCGATTTCGTCGAGTACAAGGGCTTCTGGCTGCCAAACAGCTTCCATGACGATGGGGCGATTGCCGAATACTGGGCGTGCCGGGAAAAGGCGGCCATTATCGATCTGTCGGCGTTGCGCAAATTCGAGGTTACCGGACCGGATGCCGAGGCGCTGCTGCAGTACACAATGACCCGCAACATCCGCAAACTGTCCGTCGGCCAGGTGGTCTATACGGCGATGTGCTACGAGCACGGCGGCATGGTCGATGACGGCACGGTGTTCCGGCTGGCACAGGACAATTTCCGCTGGATCGGCGGTGATGAATATGGCGGTGAGTGGCTGCGCGAACAGGCTGAAAAACTCGGGCTCAAAGCGTGGGTCCGGTCATCCACCGACCAGCAGCACAACGTCGCGGTCCAGGGACCTCTCAGCCGTGATATCCTGAAAGATGTGATCTGGACCCGACCCGATCAGCCGACCATCGACGAGCTCGGCTGGTTCCGTTTCGCCATCGGCCGGCTGCACAATTTCGACGGCCCGCCGGTGCTTGTCTCGCGTACCGGGTATTCCGGCGAACTGGGCTATGAAGTGTTCTGTCATCCCTCGAACGCACAAGAAATCTTCGATGCGATCTGGAAGGTCGGCGAGCCGCTCGGCATGCGCCCGGCCGGCCTTGCCGCGCTCGACATGCTCAGAATCGAGGCCGGGCTAATTTTTGCCGGCACCGAGTTCGATGACCAGACCGACCCGTTCGAGGCCGGTATCGGTTTTACCGTGCCGCTCAAGTCCAAGGAGGATGATTTCATCGGCCGCGAGGCGCTGTCAAGGCGCAAGGAGCATCCGCAAAAGAAACTGGTTGGTCTGGAGCTGCACGGCGAGGAAACCATCTCCGGCGGAGACTGTATCCATATCGGCCGCGCTCAGATTGGTGAGGTGACCAGCCCGACACGCTCACCGATATTGCGCAAGACGATTGCGCTGGCGCGCATCGATGTCACCCATGCCGAGATTGGCACCGAGGTGGAGGTCGGCAGGCTCGACGGCCACCAGAAACGCCTGCCGGCAACGATTGTGGCGTTCCCGCATTACGATCCTGAAAAGACGCGGGTGCGGTCGTAAGAGATCGTCACAAGGCATCTATGGCGTTGGTCAGGTTGATGCGGGCCTGGGTCTGAAAATTGTCGATGAAATATTGCGTGCGATACAGTTGCCCGCGCGCCAGAAAATCGGAGAGGATCTCCTTGCGTTTGCGGCGGAACAAGCTTTGCGGCACGTGGCTGTATTCCTTTCTGATCGCGATCTCGAAGCGATCATAGACTTCAGGACACTCACCCAGGATCGACAGATCAATGTCGATCATCAATTTCTCGTCACCGGATGATGCGGCGCCGTGCCCCGCGGTGACCATGATCAGCTTTTCGACACGAGATATCTGATCCGCTGCAATCGCGTTATCCTGAAGGAATTTTCGCGCCCAATCGGCGCTGTCACGTTCGTTACTGGCCGAAAATGGATCGTAGACTGCATCATGAAACCACAAGGCGATCTCGATTTCTGCCGGTTTGTCGGCAAGTTTCGACACAATGTCGAGATGTTTGAAGCAGGCCGCAATATGGTCAGCGTTGTGATAGTGGCGGTGACTTTGCGCATAGGCCGCAACCAATGAAGCGAATGTCTCTTCATCGTCTGGGAGACCCATCGTGGCCATGAGCCGTTGCCACCGGTTCCGATGCGTCATTGTCAATCCAGCGTGGATGCCACACGACGGATAACTGTTGTTTGTGGCGGTCCGACAAACCGGGCCCCGGCGCCGTCGCGATACTCGGCAAACGCCGCGCTGTCGAGGAACCGCTGCTTTGCCGCAGCGTCGTCGAACTCAAGCACGGCGATGAACTTCGTTGGATCGTTGGTTTCATAGGCAGTGTAGCTATAACCCTGGTCACCGGTACTGTTCAGACCGGCAACAAATGTGTTCAATGCCTCGACCTGAGCCTCCGCCTGGCCCTCTTTGAGCGAATATTCAACCAACAAACCCATGATTGCTTCCCTGTTTTGTAGAACATAGGTTAGATCAACGTTTACCGATCAAGTCCTGAGTCACCTTCCTGCCGAAAAGGCGTTCGGCATTCTTGTAGGCGATGAGTTCGGCAATTCTGCGAGGGAACCGGGAGAGCCACTCCCGGTTGAGGGTGATCAACCCTGCATAATTGTCCCACTGTCCGTTAACCCAGGTGTCCGTGCCAACCATGAACCGTTGTGGAAATCGTTCGATCACGTGACGCCAATCGGCAGCAATCTGGCCGTCGGCGCCGCGGATGTCGGTTTCCCGATACGATGTATCGGCATAGAGCGTAGGATACTTCAGCATCAGTTCTTCGACCACGGCGGCAGGTTCAGTCATGCCGGCATGAGCCCAGATTACCGTCAGCTCGGGTTCCAGGCGGTATAGCCAGTGCACGGGCTGCGCGCCGGAATGGACGTGGACCGGGATGTTGCCCGCTTTGGCCATCGCGGCAACTTCCCGCAATAGCGGCTCGTCGGACATATCGATGTTGTGAATATGGAATTCACCAATACCTTGATGCGGGTATTCGGCAAGACGGCCGCGCAGGTATTCCGCCATGCCAGGCGCCTTGGTCCAGTTGGATGAGCCGGCATCACCGTGATAGGGGCGCAGTTCAGGGACAATCCGGTTGGGCGCAAATTTCCAAAGGCGGATGGTGCCTTCGTCGGGCGTCGACGAAACAAGCGCGATGGCCACACCGGACTTGTCCATCAACTCAATGACCGTGGACGGCGGATAGGCCAGCCATGCCGGTTGCTTGTAGTGCATATGCGCATCGAAAACCGGTACGGATTCGATCGAAGAACCAATTGCAGGCCCCTCATCCGCCGAGGCCGGCGATAATGTGGCCAGTGTGAAGACCGCAATCAGCCCAACCAGCAGAAAGGTTATGTCTTGAATTGTTGCCATCAACTTTGCTTTCTCACGCCGCATCCGGATCTATGAGGCCGAAGTAGGCACCAGCCGGATCGGCCAAAATGACAAGGCCGCCCATGCCGGGAATGACCTCCTGGTGCATCTGGACGACACCACCTGCCCGTCTTGCACGTTCGCAATCACCACCGACACTTGAGGTGCGGAAATAGGGAAGCCAGCGCGGGCGCAAGTCGGTTTCCGCATCGCGCAGAAACAGGCGCGGCGCTTCACCATCCATTAGCATGGCGCCCTTGGGCGTTGTAACGGCCTTGAGCTCGAGAACGTCGGCATAGAATTGTGTCAATGCGTGTGTATCCGAGCCCCAGAATTCGGCCGTGTGCGGATCACCGCACGCATCGATTTCCGGAGGATCGGGATCCATTCGGGCCAGTGAGAACGAATGCCCAAGCGGATCGCTGGCGTTGAGGATCATCATTGACGGACCAAGCTGGTGGATGCCCTGGCCAACGTCACCGCCCCGCTTCTTGATGACCGCTTCGGCGCGCTCGAGATCAGCCGAGAACCAGATGATCCAACGCGGTGTGGAAAAGGCGCCCATGGCCATGAACTGGGTGCCGAAATCCCTGTCGCCATTCGAAATTACCGCAATGTTTCCCCATGGCGGCACGTGCAAGGGTGCCGATGTCCAGGCGAACAGCTCGTTGTAGAAACGCATTGCACTGGTGACGCGCTGGGCATTCATTT
>JABDJG010000047.1 GCA_013002595.1 Hyphomicrobiales bacterium
ATTCGCTTCGCGAGATAGATGGCCGCGTCAAAACACAGGAACTCTGCGCCGATCCGCATTCGCTTATGGCGGCGCAGCCAGGATCGATACATGCATCCGCTGCCAGCATGGCCATGATGGAAGAAATGACTGCATTTGTACAGGTTAGTCGGACGCCGCTGCACCGTAGTTGAGGCTCGCCGCCTGCGCTGACGGTCGGCGTCGGACAAGCGTCAGTGGACGAAATCGTGGATTGGGTGTCGTGGCGTCTCAGCGCACTCTATGGGGATTTTCCGTCAGCACGAGACCGGATTGGAGGCAAGGCGGTACTGCGAGCGCTGAACTCAGACGATTCATGCCGTGTCTCAAATGGCAGTTTGGCGCTGCGGGGCGCGTCGGAACCTCGGTTGAGAAAGCAACAGCCATCAATTTGGTTGAGTTGGGACAAGCTTCTCGGTTGCAGCCCGTCTGGCTGCTCGCTGAAACTTGGATGTATGACGGCAATGGCATGTGGTTCATCATGAGCTGTCGATAGGTTCTGTTGCAGTTCGATGCTTCGGCTCCATGCCGGGTGCAAATGCTTCGATGATAATCATGCGGCCACCGCACGAGGGGCACGGCCAATTGAGGATCTGCGCTTCGTCGGACTTTGCCGTGGCCTCGTCATCTGCATCGATCTGTGCCGGTGCGGGAACCTGCAGCAACTTTCTGGTGCGTTCGATGTTGGCTGCGCGGCTGCCGTTGGCAAGCAAACCGTAGTGTCGGATGCGATGGAAGCCTTTCGGCAGAACGTGCCGCATGAAGCGGCGGATGAACTCATTCGTTGCGAGCTTCATCGTCTTCCAACGTTCACGATATCCGGCGCGGTAGTCCTTGTAACGGAAAGCAACTTGGTTCTCGTCCGCATGTACGAGGCGGCGGTTTGATATCGCGATGCGATGGGTGTAGCGCGACAGGTAGGCGAGCACGGCTTCGGGCCCGGCGAACGGCTCCTTCGCGTAGACCACCCATTCGCTCTTGCGCGTGGGGCTGAGGAAGGCATCGAATGTGGCACGATCGGCTAACCTTGTATGAGCTCCGTAGAAGTTGAGCCGGTCGTCATTGTGCGCCTTGACCAGCATCTCCAGAAATAGGCGCCGGAACAGCCGCGAGAGCACACGCACCGGCAGAAAGAAGTTGGGTCGACATGAGATCCATCGTGTGTCGTCCGGTGAGATGCCACCACCCGGTACGATCATGTGAACATGCGGGTGGTGTGTCATCACCGAGCCCCAGGTGTGCAGCACAGCGGTGATGCCGATCTTCGCACCAAGGTGCTTGGGATCGGCGGCAATGGTCAGTGTGGTCTCAGCGCTTGCCTTGAACAAAATGTCGTACATGACACGCTTGTTCTGTAGCGCAAGATCAGCGATCGGCGCCGGCAACGTGAAGACAACATGGAAGTAGCCGACCGGCAGCAGTTCGGCCTCACGGGCTTCGAGCCAGTCGCGCGCCGCCCTCCCCTGACACTTGGGGCAGTGCCGGTTGCGGCAACTGTTGTAGGCAATGTGGATGTGACCGCAGGCGTTGTTCTCACAAGCCGCAACGTGGCCGCCGAGCGCCGATGTGCGGCAGCGCTCGATTGCCGACATCACCTTCATCTGATCGAGACTGACGTGACCGCGGTTGGCATCACGCCACGCTGCCCCGTGATCACGGAAGATATCCGCGATCTCCAACTGAGGACGGGCCATCGTCGATGCGGACTTAAGTCTTGGTCTCGCCACCCTCTCTGTCCGGCGGTGCATCGAGCAGGTCGATGGGACTGCTCAGCCCGGCGATCAGACCCGTGGCCACACGCGTGTAGCGCGCAGTCGATAGCGGGTTGGCGTGTCCAAGCAGGGCCTGGATCACGCGCGCATCGACGCCGGCTTCGAGGAGATGCGTTGCAAAGGAATGACGTAACGTTCGAACGTTCACCGGCTTGGTGATGCCGGCATCCTGACGCGCCTCATGAAATAGACGGTTGAACTGACGTGTCGTCATTGGCCCGGCACGACCTGGAAACAGATAACGCGCCTCAGGTCGGACGCCGGTGTCGCGCCGCTTCGACCGCTCCGGCCAATACTGGCGCAGAAGGTCCAGCAGACCATGGGACAGCATGACGTGGCGGTCCTTGCGGCCCTTGGACTGGATAATGCGAATGATCCCCTGGCCGCTGTCGATATCGCCGACTGTGAGACGACACACTTCACCAGCTCTGAGACCACAGCCATAAGCCAGTGACAGCATTGCCTTCGCTTTGAGGGTCTTGGCGGCACCGAGCAGCGTCGCGATCTCTTCCCGGCTCATCACCGGTGGGAGCTTCTGCGGCTCGCCGACATAGAAGATCTCGGCGACAAGATCGTGCCGGCGCAGCGTCGTGCGGAACAGAAACTTGACACCGGTCATGACCATATTGCGGGTTGGATTGCTGGTGCCACTTGCTGAGAGGTGAAGCTGGAACAGCCTGACATCTTCCGGCGATGCCATATCCGGTGAGCGCCCAAGCCACTTGGCAAATCGACGACAGCTTCTGATATGGCCGGTCTGCGTCTTGGCCTGCAGGCCTCGTGCCGTCATATCCTCGATCATGCGCGCCTGCAGCGGCGAGATGGGCTGTTTGACTTTGCTACTCATGCGAGAACTCCTGTCCTGAAGTGAGGTTCAACACCTCGATCTTCAGGACGGCGCTCTCCTGGCCGTCGATGTAGTCTCAGACGTGGTTACCAGCCACAACCTCCGGACTCGCCGCGAGTGATATCGCGAAGCGATTTAGTCCTCTTGATCTTAGTGCCCGTGTTGCAAATCCGCTGTGCTTGGTAGCATGACCGCAACGCGAAATTTGTGAACTTCCGCTTTCACCAGCAGCGGACATCCACTCATGAAAAGTTGAGCTCTGCTCAATGCGCGCTTGGGGTCAGCAGCCGGAATAATCGACCCGAGAACCGCGTGTCCACCTTGCACTCGATCGCATCTGAAACGACAACGCCGTCTTGTCGCTCTCCACACCCAATAGTCCGCTCAGTCCTGAAAACGGTCGGCGCCGAAGGGGGCGAGTAGGGGGTCGCGGCGGTCGTCGAGGATCTCGTCGGCGACGAAGCGGGCGACGATCGGGGCCAGCGTCACGCCGGAATGCATCGTTGCAATGTAAAGGCCCGCAATCTTCGAGGGCCGGCCGATGACGGGAAAACCGTCGGCCGGGGTCGGGCGGTAGCCGACGGAAAAATGATCTAGCTCGGCGCCCTCCGCGCCGGTAAGGGATGTGCGCATGCGGGCGACGAGGTCTTGCGCGATCTGTTCCGGCGCCAGGTCGGCCGCTTCGCCGCCGAAACTGGCACCGGCGAGCAAGGCGCCGTCGGCCTTCTGGCGGACATGCAGGCCGGGCAGCAGGATGTTGCGGTCGATCAACCGGGGCAGCGGCTTGGTCGTCGCCAGCACGCCGCGCGGCGCGTTCATCGGCAGCGCGACGCCGAGCGGCTCGACGATGCGCGGCGTTTCGGCACCGGCCGCGACAATCACCTCATCGGCCTTGATCGGCGCCTCGTTCATGATCACGCCGTCGACCCGGCCGGTACCGTCGACCGAGACCGCGTCGACCGGGATGCCGGTGAAGACCATCGCGCCGGCCTTGCGCGCCTGCGTCGCCAAGGCGACGGCGGCGGCCGATGCATCCACCGCGCCCTCGCTGTCGCTCAACGCCAGAGGGCCGACCAGGTTGCGTACCGCCGGCTCGTACTGTTGCGCCTGTTCGAGCGAAACCGGCCGTAAGTCGTAACCCCAGGCGGTGTGATTGGCGATGAACGCTTCCGTATCAAAGCGGTCGTTGTCGGCATAAAGGGTACCGCTCTCAACATAAGTGAGATCGGGCACGGCAGCGGCGAGGCGGGGCCACTCCGCCA
Organism: Hyphomicrobiales bacterium; assembly: GCA_013002595.1. Classification (GTDB taxonomy): domain Bacteria; phylum Pseudomonadota; class Alphaproteobacteria; order Rhizobiales; family Aestuariivirgaceae; genus JABDJG01. The sequence goes on from JABDJG010000047.1 coordinate 3,900, forward strand.
TCGACGCCGCGCGCAGGTCGAAATACGGTTTCGGGTTGTGCGCCGTGGCGTTGGTCCACGCCCAGGACGCGGCGGTGGCCTGCAAGCCGATGCCGCCGGCCTCGATCAGCGTCACGCCGGCGCCGATTTCGTCGCGTCGGCACGCGGTTTCATGTTCGCACTGGGCTGCATCCAGGCGATGAAGTGCAACAAGAACACCTGCCCGACCGGC
>JABDJG010000100.1 GCA_013002595.1 Hyphomicrobiales bacterium
ACCGGTATCGTCAATCTGACAGATTTGACCAACCCCGACATGGCCAAGAACTTCGACACCGATGGTGATGGCAAGGGTGAAATCTGGATTGGCGCGGCCGGCTGGGCTTCGACCAACATTGAAAAGATCCGCGCCAAGTCATACGGCTATGCGGAAACCATGAAGCTGAAGGAAATGGATGAGACCTTGGCGCTGGCCGAGGTCGACAACGCCGTGGCGCAGAAAAAGAACATCGTGTTCTTCTGCTACACGCCGCATCACATGTTCGCGCTGCATGAACTGGTTATCCTGAAAGAGCCGGCCTACGACGAAGCGAAATGGAAAGTCATCCAGCCGACCGATGATCCAGAATGGCTCGAAAAGTCTGAAGCGGGCGTTGCCTGGAACACGGCTTACCTGCACATTCACTATGCTGCCGCGCTGGAAAAATCTCAGCCGGCCGCTGCTGCCATGCTGTCTAAAGTCAAGCTCGACACCGATACGGTGTCTGCCATGACCTATGCGCTCGTTGTTGAAAAACAGGACCCGGCGGAATTCGCCAAGAAGTGGGTTTCCGAGAACGGCGCAACGGTGGATGCCTGGCTGAAGTAGTCCAGCGATACCAAACAAACGCGAGGCGGTGCCTTTTTGGTGCCGTCTCTTCAAAAGGAACCGGCACCAAGACCGGTATATCAGGGGCGCATACAGGGGCACATGCCGCCGGGCTCCGGTGGCCTGTGAGATGGGTACACAGTGAGCGAAGTTACAGACGAAGACGTCATCATCCTCGATGACGTCTGGAAAATTTTCGGCGACCGCGACCAGGAAGCCATGCAGGCCGTCAAGGATCGCGGGCTGACAAAACCTGAAGTTCTTGCAGAATTTGGTTGTGTCGTTGGCATTGCCAACTGCTCATTCACCGTCAAACGCGGCGAGATTTTCTGCGTCATGGGCCTGTCGGGCTCCGGCAAGTCGACCATGGTGCGCCACCTCAACAGGCTGATCGAGCCGACGTCGGGCCGGATCTCGATGCTCGGCAAGGACGTGCTGGCGCTCAACGACAATGAGCTGCGCGAGATGCGCGCGATGAAAATCGGCATGGTGTTCCAGCACATGGCGCTGCTGCCGCACCGTACGGTGCGCGACAATGTCGGTTTTCCCTTGCAGGTGCGCGGCGAGCCGAAATCGAAACGCTGGGAAGTGTCCCAGAAATGTTTGAACATGGTCAACCTGGATGGCTATGAAGACCGGTTCCCGCGTGAGCTGTCCGGTGGCATGCAACAGCGCGTCGGCCTGGCCAGGGCGCTGGCGTCCGATCCTGAAGTTCTGTTGATGGATGAGCCGTTCTCGGCGCTCGATCCCCTGATCCGGCGCCAGTTGCAGGAACAGTTCATGGCGCTGTCGGCTGAACTGCACAAGACCACGGTGTTCATCACCCACGATCTCGATGAGGCGATCCGCATCGGCAACCGTATTGCGATCATGAAGGATGGCGTCATCGTTCAGATCGGCACGCCGGAAGATATCGTCACCAAACCGGCCGACGACTATGTGAAAGACTTCGTTGAAGGCATCTCAAAGCTCAAGCTGGTGTTTGCCCATTCGATCATGGAGAAAATCTCCAAGTACAAGCCGGCGCGCGGCGAGAACCTCGCCAAGTCGCCGCGGGTGCCGCATGATACCGATCTCGATCACCTGATCGACATTGCCACCACGACCGACCACCCCATCGTCATTCAGGACGACAAGGGCAAGGATGTCGGTGTCGTCAACAAATCAACATTGCTCAAGGGCATCCAGGGAGGCAAGGCATGACCGATACTGGCCTGGAACTGGGACCACAGTCACTCGATTCATCCATTGGCGAATTCGTCCAGGAGAATGAAGAATACTATACCGGCGAATTTGCCAAGATTCAGGGTATCACCGGGTTCACCTGGACCTGGAACACCATGGCGGCCGTGGGCGGCCCGATCTGGGGCGCGTGGCGCGGGATCTGGGGCTTCTTCTGGACATTTCTGGTGCTCGAGCTGTTTGCGCTCGTGCAACTCGGACGCGGATTGTGGGGCGAGTTGGGCGCGGACCAGTTGGCGCGGTATGAGCGGCTGCTGGCCAACATCGCCAAGCGTGAGCAACAGGCGGCAGATTTTGTTGCAGCCGGCAGCCAGGCTGAAGCCGATGCCCAATTGAAGATTGCCGATAACCTCAAGCGGGTCGCTCAAACGGCCAAGGAACAGGCCGATCAGGCAGCAACCGAATCCACAAGCGTGCTGCTGATTGGGCTTGCGTTGATTGTGATCGTCAAGATCATCGAGGGCTTTTATGCCAATATCGCCTACGAGAAGCACTATCTGAAATGGCGTGCCAACCCGAGCGTTCAGTCGGGTGTGAACAAGAACAGCGCCATATTCGGCGCCATCCTGATGATCGCAATCTGGCCGCTGACCCTGTTCAGATTTACCGTTTCCGATCCCGATGCCAAGCTCAGCAAATTGACTGGGGGCTTTTTTGGCGGCACCATTCCGATCACCGAGTTTCCGGTGAAGAAGGAGTATTTTGCCGAGCTGGCCAAAAGCGGCGATGCCGGGTTTGACTGGCTGGCGAACAATTTCGGCCATGTCTTCGAAGGCATAACGGCAGCCATCCGCTGGGTTCTGGACGGGCTTGAAGTCATGCTGATCGACACGCCGTGGCCGGTTGTCATGGTGGTCATCACGGTCATGGCATTCCGGCTTGCCGGCCCAAGGGTGGCGATCTTTACAGCTGCATCACTGCTCTACCTGGCGTTCATGGGACTTTGGGAACTGTCGATGATCACCGTCGCGCTGATCGGTGCCGGCGCGTTCCTGTGCGTTCTGTTCGGCATTCCGCTGGGGATATGGTTCGGCAAGTCCAAGCGGGCTTATGCCTTTGCCGAGCCGGTGCTGGATTTCATGCAGACCATGCCGGCGTTTGTGTACCTGATCCCGATCATCGCGTTCTTTGGCACCGGTAAGCCGCCGGGCGTTCTGGCAACGATCATCTTTGCCATGCCGCCGGTGATCCGCTTGACGGCGCTTGGCATGCGCGGTGTGCCTGAGGCGACCAAGGAGGCGGCCGTCGCGTTTGGTTGCTCCAAGTGGCAGCTGCTCAGCAATGTGGAAATTCCGCTGGCGATGCCGTCAATCATGACGGGTATCAACCAGACCATCTTGATGAGCCTGTCGATGGTGGTTATCGCCTCGCTGATCGGTGCTGAGGGCCTTGGTTCGCTGATCCTAGAAGCCCTGCAGTATGCCGCCAAGGGGCAAGGGTTGCTCGGCGGTCTGGCGATCCTGTTCTGCGCCATGGTCATCGACCGGATTGCGCAAGGCATGTACCGCAGGAAGGTCGCAGGGCATTAACCAATGCAGACGTTCGGCAAACTGACACTTCGCGCGGTCGAAGTGTTCATTGCCGTCGTCGAGACGGGTTCGCTGGCTGGTGCCGCTGCGCGGCTGAAGACGAGCCCGTCAACGATCTCGCAGCAAATCTCCAATCTGGAGGCAACCCTGGGGACCAGGTTGCTCGACCGGGCATCGCGCCCTGTGGCGCTGACTCCGGCCGGCGTCCTGTGGCAGTCGCATGCCCAGAACATCCTCGATGAAGTCGGGCTGGCGCGCGCCAAATTGATGGAACTGCAACTGTCGTCATTGCCAAGGCTGCGATTGGCGATGATCGATGACCTTGATGCAACGTTGACACCCGATCTGGTCGCCGAATTGACCAGGCGATATCCAGGGTGTTCGTTCGAGGCCTGGTCGGGGCGGTCCGATGAGCATCAGGCCGCCTTGCGCGATCGTCAGGCCGACATCATCGTGGCTGCCGACATCGATGATCCCGAAGACTGGTGCGAACGGCACATGCTGCTGCGCGAACCCTACATCATGGTCACGGCCAAGGGCCTGGTGCAGCCGGGACGAGATCCGCTGGAACAGGTGATCGCGGCACCGCTTGTCAGATATTCGGAACGCCTGCCGATGGGCCGGCAGATTGAGCAGCACTTGAGGCGGCTGCGCCTGGCGCCGGATCACAGGTTCAAGTTCGATTCTTCGCACTCGGTATTCGCCATGGTAAAGAACTGCAAAGGCTGGGCGCTGACAACACCGCTCGGCTACCTGCACGGCAAACAGTTCCATGGCGAGATCGATGTCTCACCGCTTCCGTTTGCCGGCTTCTTCAGAACCGTTTCGCTCAAGGCGCGCAGTCAGGAACTGGGGGACCTGCCAGGTCATCTGGCCGAGCTGTGCCGAGCCATGATCACCGAAAGGTGCATCGACAAGGCAGGCAAGACCGTGCCGTGGTTCAAGTCAGCGATTGATGTGCATCAAGCCGATATCAGTCTTTCATCAGTTCGCGCGGCAAAAGAATAGAATGGTTTTGGCGGATCGCCTGGTCGGCTTCACCGCTGACATGGCCTGGGTGGGGGCCGCCGAGGATGGCATCAACCATCAACCTGGCACGGTCGTGCATATCGGTGGCGCCGGCATCCTGCCAGACCTTGATGGTCTGCCGGTCACCGATCTCGGGATAGACGTAATCGCGTTCCATGGCGGCCAGGGTTTGGGCATGGCCAAGGAAATGACCATCGCCAAAAACGGCATCGCGGATCGTTTCGAAGCCGAGCAGTTCTTCGGTGACCTCAATGCCGCGCATGATCCTTTGGACGTAGGACAGCATTTCGTTGTCGATCGCAAAGGCGTCGAACGAGGCGCCCATGATCGAGGCCATCATGCCGGCGGACTCATAAATGAGGTTGGCGCCGGCAAGACCTGCGGCAAGCGACGTCAGTCCTTTCTCGAGGCCGGCCTGGGCATCGATGACCTTTGAATCGGTCATCGAGGAGGCAACGCCGGTCGGCAATCCATAGTACTTTGAGACCTGGGCAGAGGCAGCATTTAGGACAGCGATTTCACCACCGCCACCCGAAAAGGCACCGGTCCGTAAATCGATCACAAAGGGCCAGTTTGAAAAGATCACCGGATGGCCCGGTGCGAACAAGTTGACCAGGATCAGACCGGCAAGGGTCTCAGCGGTCGATTGCGCGAGCATGGCAGCCAGGGTCGCCGGGCCGGTCGCGCCGGCCTGTGCAGCGATGATCGAGTTGATCGGCATGTTGTGCTCGATACACGCAAGCATGACCGACACGGCATCCTCGCCATAATTGAGCGGCGAGACCACCGGCGAGATATGCACCTTGCAGAACGGGCGCTTGCGAAAGGCGCCTTCGCCGCCGAGGATGTGATCGAAAATTTCAATGGCCGGATGGACATGTTCGCCGATCGCAAAACTGGTGCCGACATGTTTGGTGGTGCCCGAGGCGATCGCGTAGGCGGTGTTGATGTCAAGGTCGATCGGGTCGACCATGTCGGTTGCAACACAACAGCGGGTGAACCAGCTGATGTTGTCGAGCCGGTCGACCAGACGGGCAAAGTCGTAAAGGTCTTTCAGGGTCGATGGCCGATATTCGCCGGTGGTGCGATCGAGGACCTGGACCGCGGCGCCGCCGGTTCCGAAATAGACCTGGTCGCCGCCGACCTCAAAATCGCGGTCAGGCTTTTGGCCGTGCAGAACGAACTGCTTGGGGGCGCCATCGACAACGTCCTCGATGAATGAGGGCGGAAAACACAACCGGCCGGCGTCATTCAGATGGCAGCCTTTTTCAAGCGCTTTATCGATGACGATCTCAGGCACCTGGGCCATGCCGATCTCGGACAGAATGCGCACCGCGGTGCGATGTATCTGCTCGACGCCTGCAGTGCTCAGCGGCCGGTATTGACCGCCGGTCTGGCCGGGGCCGCTCAGGTTGGGCAGGGCATATTTATCGGCGCGTGCCGCGTGGCGGGCGCTGCGCCCGCCGGCGCGCCGCTTAGGCTTTTCCTGCATCGTCATGGCGCAACTGTAACCGAGCTGGTGCCCAGCGAAAGATAAATTGTTGCCGGCATCGAATTATTCGACGACCGGGTTCGCAGATCGCGAACGTTGCGATGTTTTCTGTTTAAACCTGTAAATTCAATAGCTTAAGGGAGTTGGCTTGAGAGA
>JABDJG010000122.1 GCA_013002595.1 Hyphomicrobiales bacterium
AGATTGTGGCGGCGGCTGACGACATCAAGCTGTGCCAGCGCGTCCTTGTTGGCCTTGAACTGCTCGCGCGCGGAGTTCAAAGCCTCAGATGCCTTATCTTTCTGACCCAGAACCATTCTTGCATTGATCAAGCGCAACCAACCATCAAGATCGTCACCATTGCCCTGAAGCCGTGCGGCAAGACGGTCGACCATGCCGGCAATCATCTGCTGGCGGTCGGCAGCGCTCATCTGCTCGGCATTCTTGACGGTTTCCTCATCAAGCGCCGGGCCTTTGCCGGCAGGCGACAGCTCAGCCAGCTGACGCTCAACTGCCGTACGCCACGGTGCATCGGCTGGTGCATCGGCCAATAAAGCCTTGAAGCGTTTCTCGGCTTCGGCTGTCTTGCCGTCCTGACTGTCGGCAAGGGCGCGATAGAAACGCGCCTTGGCAAAGGCCGGATCGAGCGCCAGGGCGCCATCGAATACCTCACGGGCCTTGGCGGTGATCATGCCGTTTTCGATCAGCACCAGGGTCTCGCCGTACTCAGTCATCAGGGCTGCGTCGGGTTTGCCGAACAAGATGCCCTTTCGAAAAGCTTCTGCAGCGTCGGTATAACGGCCAAGCCTGCGGTAGGCGGGCGCCAGGACAATCCAGCCCTTGGCATCGTTGGGATACGCAGCCAGGTGTTCTTCCACCTTGACGATCATCGCCGGCATGTCGCCCGCTTCGACGGCGTTGGCCATGCGCTGGGCACGCGGCTGGTCGGGCAAGTCCGGACGACCCGTGCTCAGATAGCCAATCAGCGCCAGTGCGGGAATGGCAGCAAGTGCGGTCGTTGATACCCAGCCCGGCGTGGCATTGCCGGATCGAGCCGCTTGAGCGCTCTTTTCGGCTGAAAGAATACGCCTTGAGATTTCATTGCGGGCGGCATCGGCCGCTGCCTGGTCAATTAGGCCGGCGGCGGCATCACGCTCGAGTTCGGCGAGCTGGTCGCGGAAAATCTGCACATCATACTCGCCGCGTTCGGCGGCTGAGGGGCCGGAACGCATTACGGGCATCAAGACGGCGGCCAGCACCAGTGCCGTCAGGCCAGCCATTGCAATCCAAAACAACATAAAGGGGGTTAGACTATGACCGGGCGATAAATTCAATTCACGTTGGAGGGAAATCTCGTTCATATGAAGTGAATTGCCCAGTGTCGCGGTGTCGCAGTTTGACCATCCGGCGTCGTAAAACTGTGGTGAGGCTGGCAGCGGAATGATAGTTTCCGCTCGATCACAGACTGCAGGGACCACTTCTGATCGATGGATACAATTCATCCGATCCGGAGATGAAGTGAATTATGAGCCGTTATTCAATCTTCTCGCTAGCGCGCAATGCTCTCAATTATCACAAGGACTGGGAGCGCGCCTGGCGTAGCGCCGAGCTGAAATCTGAATATGACGCCGTCATCATCGGCGCCGGCGGACATGGCCTGGCAACGGCCTATTATCTTGCCAAAGAGCACAACATGACCAACATTGCGGTCATTGAAAAAGGCTGGCTCGGCGGTGGCAACACCGGGCGTAACACAACGATCATCCGCTCGAATTATCTGCAGGACTCATCGATCGCGATCTATGAACTGGCGCGCTCACTTTATGAGGACCTGTCACAGGACCTCAACTACAACACGATGTTCTCACCGCGCGGCGTCATGATGATGTGCCAGACCGAGCATGAACTGAGGGCCTTCCAGCGCACCGCCCATGCCAACCGGCTGGCCGGGCTCGACTGCCGGATGATCGACCGGACCGAAGTGAAACGCCTGTGTCCGATCATCAATGATTCGCCCGATGCCCGCTATCCGATCCTGGGCGCCTATTACCAGCCACGTGGCGGCACGGGCCGGCACGATGCGGTTGCCTGGGGTTATGCCCGCGGCGCCGACGAGCGCGGCGTGGATATCGTGCAAAATTGTGAAGTTCTCGGGATCAATGTAAAAAACGGCAAGGTGACGGGCATCGAGACGTCAAAGGGCAGCATCAAGACAGCCAAGGTCGCCGTGGTCACCGCCGGTCACACTTCAGTGGTGATGGAGATGGCCGGCGTGCGCATGCCGGTGGAAAGCGTTTGCCTGCAGGCGCTGGTGTCGGAACCGATCAAACCGGTGATCGATTGCGTGGTCATGGCCAACACCGTGCACGGCTATATGAGCCAGTCCGACAAGGGCGAACTGGTCATTGGCGGTGGTGCTGATTCCTACAACAATTACTCCCAGCGCGGCGCCTTTGCCTCCCTCGAACATACGGTGACGGCGCTGGTCGAGACGTTTCCGATCATTTCCCGGCTGCGTACACTGCGGCTGTGGGGCGGCATCGTCGACATGACCGGCGATCGCTCGCCGATCATTTCCAAGACCGATGTTCAGGGACTTTATGTCAATTGCGGTTGGGGCACCGGCGGATTCAAGTCAATTCCCGGTTCGGGGTTCGTTTTCGCCGACACCATTGCCAATGACCGGCCGCACCCGATTGCCGAGCCGTTTGGCATGAACCGGTTTGCCGAGGGACGCTTCATTGATGAAAGCGTCTCGGCGGCCGTCGCACACTAGAGGAACGGAGAAATGCTGGTCATCAAATGCCCGGTTTGCGGCGTCGAAGGGGAGGAAGGCGATTTTCATGCCGGCGGCCAGGCTCATATCGCCCGGCCGGCGTCGAGCAATCCGGAAAACATCAGTGATATCGAACAGAGCGACTATCTGTTCATGCGGCACAACCCGAAGGGCTTGCACTTTGAGCGATGGCGCTGCGATCGCGGTTGCGGCAAGTGGTTTCATGCCGCCCGCGACACGGTCACGCTTGAATTCAAGGGCTACTATGCCATTAACGAATTGCCGCCGGTCGAATTGATGGAACAGGCCAAAGGCTATTGGGCAGAACATTTTGCCAGCGCCATCAAATCCAGCAAGCGGCCAAAGTCATGACAGGCAAACCTTACAGACTGCCGGACGGATCCGGTGCCGGCCGGGTGATCGACCGTTCAAAACCGTTCTCTTTCACGTTCGACGGCAAGCAGATGACCGGGTTTGCCGGTGACACGCTGGCATCGGCGGTTATGGCGAGCGGTCAGCGCCTGTTCGGACGCAGCTTCAAGTATCACCGGCCGCGCGGAATCATCGGCCTGGGGTCGGAAGAGCCCAATGCGCTGGTCGGTGTTGGTGAAGGTTCGCGGCATGAACCCAACTTGCGGGCAACGCAGGTTGAGCTTTACGATGGGCTGACCGCGGTCAGCCAGAACCGCTGGCCGAGCCTCAATTTCGATGTCGGCGCCCTCAACAACAGGCTCTCAAGACTGTTCCCGGGCGGCTTCTACTACAAGACGTTCATGTGGCCGCAGTCGTTCTGGAAACATATCTATGAGCCGGTGATCCGTAACGCGGCCGGCCTTGGCAAGGCGCCGACGGGCGCCGACCCGGATATCTATGAGCAGTTGCATGTGCACTGTGATGTGCTGGTCGTTGGATCAGGTGTTGCCGGGCTGGCAGCAGCAGAAGCCGCAGCGGCAACGGGCGCGAAGGTCATCATTGCTGATGAGAATGCGCGATTTGGTGGCCTGCACGATATCGCCGGCGGCAAGATCGGCGGCAAGCAGCAGTCTGACTGGGTGGCGGCGCGGGTGCAAAAATTGGCTGATGCCGACAATGTCCATGTGCTGAACCGAACCACGGTAGCCGGCCATTTCCTGCATAACTATGTCTTGATGTTCGAACGGGTTGCTGATCATGACCCTGCCCTGATAGCGGCCGGCGCACCGCGTCACCGTTTGTGGAAGGTCCGGGCCAGCCAGATTGTCGTGGCGTCCGGTGCGCTGGAGCGTCCGATTGCCTTTGCCAACAATGACCGGCCAGGTATCATGCTGGCATCGGCTGCGCGTGGGCTGGTTGGGCGTTACGGCGTTTCCCCGGGGCTGATGGGCGTTGTCTTCACCAACAATGATGATGCTTACCGCACTGCGCTGCAGCTGAAGGCAGCAAGCGTTGGCGTTGCTCGTATCATCGATACGCGCTCCGCGCCGGAAGGTGCTTTGATTGATGCAGCCCGCGATGCCGGGCTTGAGGTGACAACCGGCCACGCGATTGCCGGTGTTGAAACCGACATGGGCGGCCGGTCGATCAACGCGGTCAAGATGGCCCCTTATTCTGCCGGACAAGGCAGGGTGGTCAACGAAACGCGCATCGACTGCGATTTCGTGGCGATGTCGGGCGGCTGGAATCCGGTTGTTCACATGTGGTGCCATCAGGGCGGCAAACTGAAGTTTGATACTGCCTTGCAAGGGTTCGTCCCCGACCGGCACAGCGATGCCATGCACATTGCCGGTTCGGCCAATGGCCAAATGACGCTCGGCGCCTGCATCGAGGATGGCTATGGCGCCGGTGAGCGGGCAGCCAGGGCAGTGCTGGCGAAACCAAAGGCCGTACGGGTCAAGGCACCAAAGATCGATCAGGAGGCACAGGGCCCCCTGGAGCCTATCTGGTTTGCGCCGGCAACCGGCAAACACAATGAAGGCAACAAGCACTTCATCGATTTCCAGAACGATGTGACGGCTGCCGACCTCGAACTCGCCCAGCGCGAGGGGTACGAATCGATAGAGCACACCAAGCGCTACACGACGCTGGGCATGGCGACCGACCAGGGCAAGACCTCCAACATCAATGCGCTCGGGGTGCTGTCACAGGCGACCGGCCGCGATATCCCAGACATCGGCACAACGACCTTCCGGCCGCCATACACGCCGATATCCATGGGATCGATCGCCGGGACGGCGGTCAAGAAGCTGTTTCATCCGGTGCGCAAGACGCCGGTCTTTGCCTGGCATCAGGCCCAGGGCGCTGACTTTGAGCCGGTCGGCGACTGGCGGCGGCCGTATTGCTACCTCAAACCGGGCGAAAAGCGCGGCGATGCAGTCAACCGCGAGATTATGGTGGTGCGCGAGGGCGTCGGATTGCTTGATGCCTCAACCCTCGGCAAGATCGAGATCAAGGGTCCGGATGCGGCAACATTGCTGGACCGCATTTATACCAACACGTTCTCGACGCTCAAAATCGGCAAGGGCCGCTATGGCCTGATGATGAACGAACTCGGCTTTCTGATGGACGACGGCGTCACGGTGCGGCTGGCCGATGATCATTTCTTGATGCATACAACGTCCGGCGGGTCCGACAGGATTGTCGCCTGGCTTGAGGAATGGCTGCAGACCGAATGGATGGACCTGAAGGTTTTCGTCACACCGGTGACCGAGCAATGGGCGCAGTTCGCCGTTGCCGGGCCGAAGGCTCGTGAAGTGCTCGATGCGCTCGGCGGTGATATCGACCTCAGCAGTGATGGCCTGGCGTTCATGTCGATGGCCGAGGGCAAGCTTGGCGGCTATCCGGTTCGGGTGTTCCGGATCAGTTTTTCCGGTGAGCTGTCTTTCGAAATCGCAACGCCGGCGAACTTTGGCCGCGGTCTTTGGGATGCGCTGCTTTCAGCAGGCCAACCACACGGCATAAAAGCCTATGGTACCGAGGCGCTGCACGTGCTGCGGGCTGAGAAGGGCTTCATCGTTGTCGGCGATGAAACCGATGGCACCGTGACACCGCATGATGTCGGTCTGCATTGGGCCGTGTCGAAGAAAAAACCCGACTATATCGGCAAGCGGTCGCTGGAGCAGCCATTTTTGAAATCGGAAGGCCGCAAGCAGCTTGTCGGTCTGTTCACCGAGGACCCCAATGAAGTGCTGCCGGATGGGGCCTACGCTGTCGAACGGCTTGAGGACAAGCCACCGATGAAGATGATCGGCCAGGTGACGTCAACATACTGGAGCCCGACCCTGAAGCGCTCAATTGCCATGGCACTCATTGAAGACGGCCAGAACCGGATGGGCGAGCTGCTGACCTTTCCGTTACAGGGTAAAGTTGTGAAGGCCGAGATAGTCGATCCGGTGTTCTATGACAAACAGGGGGACCGGCAAAATGTCTGATCCACAGCACGAAACCGCCCTGGCCGGCCTCGCCGGGCAAACCAATACGGACGGACTGGCCATCGAGATGAGCGAGATCACCGGGCGCGGGATGATTGATCTGCGCGGCAATCTGGCAGATCGCAAGTTTTCCCAGGCTGCCAAGAAGGTGCTGGGTGTTGACTTGCCAAAAGCACCACGGACGTCGGCAAGCAAAGGCGACCTCGTCGTTCTCCGGTTGTCGGTCGACCAATGGCTGATCACCTGCGCCGGTGGCAAAACCGCCAAGCTGCTTGACGACCTCAACAAGGTGCTCGTCGGTGTTCATTCGCTTGCCGTCGATTTGAGCGATGCCCGGGCGATAATCCGGTTGAAGGGCAATGGCGTGCGCGAAATTGTGATGAAAGGCGCGCCGGTCGACATGCTGGCACCTGAGATGATCAAAGGTGCAGTTCGGCGGCTCAGGTTCGGAGAACTCGCCGCCATGGTACATATTGTCGATGACCGGCCGGACACATTCGATCTGTATGTGTTCCGCTCCTATGCCGATTTTGCCTGGGACTGGCTGGCCCAGACAGCGGCCAAACCGGCAGCGGTCAGGTTATTCGGCCGGCAGGATAGTCCGGCTGTCTGACAAATAGCCCCATTTGCCGCCGCAATTGCTTGCTCATCGTAGCGCATCAATTCCCGCAGGCTTACTCTAAGATCAGTTGCGCCCGCCCCGATCAATCTGATATGGGGGCAAGATCGTAACTGTTGCCGAGTATCGATGGCACACAGGGCAGGGTTGCCTGATGTTTACCGATAAACCGCGCGAGTTGCCGCAGCATGTGGCGCTGATCCTGGTGGACGAGTTCACCATGATGCCGGTCACGTCGGTAATCGAACCCTTGCGGCTAGCCAATCGCCATGTCGAGAAAGAGCTCTACAAGTGGTCGGTACACTCAATTGGCGGGAAGCCGGTTGCCGCTTCGAACGGGATCGTTTCGATGGCCCAGGGCGATCTCGATGCGATAGACGATCATGCCTATGTGATCGTGTGCAGCGGAGTTAACGTCCATCGTCATATCGACAAGAAGCTCATCAATTGGCTTCGCAAGGCTGCCCGGACCGGCCGCGACATCGGCGCGGTTTGCACCGGGGCCCACATTCTTGCCGAGGCCGGCGTGCTCGATGGTTATTCGTGCACCGTGCATTGGGAGAACCTGCCCGGGTTCTCAGAGGCTTTTCCCGAGATCAATGTGACTGGCAGCCTGTTTGAAATTGACCGGGACCGGTTCACCAGCGCCGGCGGGACATCGGCTCTCGACATGATGCTGTCACTGATCGCCAGCCAGCATGGGCCGGATCTGGCATCCGTGGTCGCCGAAATGGTGCTGCATTCGCCTATCCGCCATCACAGCGAGCATCAGCGCATGTCGCTGCCGGCCCGTATCGGCGCCCGGCATCCCAAACTGGTCGGCATCATCGAGGAGATGGAGAACAATCTCGAAGAACCGCTGTCGCCAAGCATCCTTGCCAAACAGGCCGGTCTGTCGACGCGCCAGCTGGAACGGTTGTTCCGGCGTTATCTCGACCGTTCACCGAAGCGCTATTATCTGGAGCTGCGGCTGAAGAAGGCGCGTTCGCTGCTGTTGCAGACCGACCTGTCGGTAATCAACGTGGCGCTGGCCTGCGGGTTCTCCTCCCCATCGCATTTCTCCAAATGCTACCGCGCCTTCTATAGTCGCACACCCTACCGCGAGCGCGGCGTACCTTACGGTGAAAGAGAAGGTACGACTGGTGAGGAATCGGTCGGTTAGCCCTTAAGAGCCGGCAGTCTCAGCGTTATCAGCAGGCCGGACATCTGACCATTGCCCAACTTGACCGAGCCATTGTACATGGTGGCCGTTTCGGACACGATTGACAGGCCAAGGCCGGAACCCGGTTTGGTTTCATCGAGACGCTGGCCGCGTTCGAGAGCCTGGTCGCGTTGATCAGCCGGCAAGCCTGGACCATTGTCCTCAACCGCGATTTCCAACCACAACCGGCCATCGCCAGTTGTGTCAGGTACACGAGTGATTTTCACCGTGACCTTGGACGTCGTCCACTTGAACGCATTATCGAGCAGATTGCCGACCATTTCCTCCAGGTCCTGACGCTCGCCGCGAAACTTGAGCTTGTCGGAGCAGATCACTTCGGCTTCGATGTTTCGATCCGCATGAATCTTGAGCAGCGTGCGCACGATGGCATCGACCACTTCTTTGGGGTCACACGCGGTCCCGAGCGAGCGGGCACGGGCGGCGCGGCGGGCGCGGTCAAGGTACATGTTGACCTGGTCGCGCATTACTTGGGTCTGCTCCTGGACCTTGGACGCCAGGCCGCGTGAATTGGCCTCGGCCTCGTTGGCCAGCACGCTGAGCGGGGTCTTGAGCGCATGGGCGAGGTTGCCGACCTGGGTGCGGGCGCGTTCAACCACCTCGGTATTGGATTTAACGAGCAGGTTGAGCTCGTGAGCGACGGGCTGGATCTCAGACGGGTATTGCTCGTTGAGGGTCTCGGCAGAGCCCTGGCGGATCGACGTTAGCTCGCTTTGCAGCATCCGCAACGGGCCCATAGCATACCGGACCTGAGCCAACACGGCGATCAGCAGGCCGGCGCCAAGCAGGGCAAGCACCACAAACAGGGCATTCTCAAAGGCTGAGATTTCCGAACGCAACTCATCGAAGTTACCGGCGACGACAAAAGAAAACTGATCCTTGCTGCCGAACAGGGTATAACGCTGCTCGATTGCGCGCAGGCGGGTGCCCTCACTATCGGTCAGATAGACCCTGGCGACGCCTGCCTTGTCGCGCGGCGCTGCAGTTATGTCGCCGAGATCAAGGCGCTGCTCGAGCAACGAACCGGAAACAAGTTCCTGTTTCTTGTCAGGTAGCGCCGTGATCTGCCAGTACCAACCCGAGAAGGGTAACTTGAACCTGGTGTCGGCAAACGAGCTGGGAATGGTCAGCTTGGAATTGTCGTCGAGCTCGACGTTTGCCAGCAGACCATCCAGCACCGCCTGCAAGCGGGCATCAAAGTTTCTTTCAACCGCTTCACGGAAAAGATAGCCAAGCAGAATACCAGCTGCCACCAGCAGGACCAGACTAACCGTAGCTGCCGAGGCTGCCAGCCTGAATGATAGGGAATTACGCTGTATCATCCGGTTCAGAGATACAGTAGCCAAGACCGCGCACGGTCTTGAGGACGTCGACACTAAGCTTTTTGCGCAAGCGGCCGACGAACACCTCGATCGTGTTTGAATCGCGATCGAAGTCCTGGTCGTACAAATGCTCAACCAGTTCAGTGCGCGAGACAACCCGGTCCTGATGATGCATCAGATAGGACAACAGACGAAATTCCAGAGACGTCAGTTTGATCTGCTGTCCTTCGATGGTGACACGGGCGCTCTTGGTGTCGAGCATCAGCGGACCACAGCTGAGTTCGGATGTGGCATGACCGGCGCTGCGGCGCAAAAGCGCACGGACCCGGGCCAGCACTTCTTCCATGTGAAATGGTTTTGAGACGTAGTCGTCGGCGCCGGCATCAAAGCCTGCCACCTTGTCGCTCCAGCGATCGCGGGCGGTGAGGATCAGCACCGGCATCTTGCGGCCTTCCCGGCGCCAGTTTTCAAGAACGCTAACGCCATCCATCACCGGCAAACCTATATCCAGGATCACCGCGTCATAGGGCTCGGTGTCCCCCAGAAAGTGGCCTTCTTCACCATCGGTTGCAGAATCAACTACGTAACCAGCATCACCCAGGGCCGAAACCAGTTGCCTGTTAAGATCAGGATCATCCTCGACGACCAGCAAGCGCATTTATAATCCCCTGCGTTCGGAGCGCGCCGGACCGGCTGCTAATTGCGGCCAAGCACCCTACCATTTCGGGCATCAACCACGACACGGCGAACCTGTCCGGCTGTTCTCACCTTCACAATATATACGGGACCGGCACCACGCCTCTTTAACTGGATCGCCAACCCCTTGCTTCCGGGTGGAGAATGCCTCATCGCGATGCGCCATGCAACCGACTGCGGCACAAGCTGTGTCGTTCCAGAGGCCTGCGCGCTGATGACAGGATCGGTACCCGCCACGCCGGTTGTTGCCAGTATGATACGGTCAGCATGCCCTGCGCCCAAGGACGCAGAAAAGGCCGGAACAGTCACGGCCGTCAGTATAAGGGCGGTTGCCAACCCCTTTATTGTCGCCTTCATCATTTTCAATCATTTCCCACGATCTGAGCACAAACTACAACGCACAAGATGAACCCGGCATGAACGAATTTCGATCATGGGTTTAGCGCTGAATTCCGCGAAATTTACCAGCTCTCGATTACTGGACGTTAGGTAATACAATCTCGAAATGCGCGCCGGTTTCAGACGGTTGCACCCCGATTGTTCCGCCGTGGGCGCGCAACATGAGCTGGACGATGCCGAGGCCCATTCCGGTACCGCCGGTTTCACGCTTGGTGGTGAAAAATGCATCGAATACTCGGCTCTGGTTCTCCGGTGAAATGCCCCGGCCGTCATCCTTTACGTCGATGAAGATGTCTTCATCCGTTACTTCTAGCGCGACCAAAACACTTGATGCGCCGTGTTCGACAGCGTTTTCGAACAGGTGCTTGAGGACAATCTCGGTGTTCTCGCTCGACATCGGAATGGTTACACCGGTATCGCCTTCAAGCTGGACCATGAGGCGGGCAAATCCCTGCCGCGCCTCGTTGACCGCATCGGAGACGACACAGGTGCTGCCGGTCTGCGGGTTGTCGGCACGGGCCATATCGCGCAGGCGCTGAACCAGCGTGGTGAGGCGCTCGGCATCGCTTGAGATATTGCGCAGGAATTTGTCGCGTTCGTGCGGTGTCATGCTTTGATCGGCCTCACGCAGAAGCTCAGCGGCGCCCTGTATGGATGTGAGCGGTGATTTGAGCTCGTGGGATACGTGCGCCGCGAAATTGGCGATGTAATTGGTGCGGTCGAACAAGCGGTCCGCCATAGCGAGGAAGCTTTGAGACAGTTGGGCGGTTTCGCGGCTGCCGTGTCGCCTGAGCGGCTGTAACGCCGAGCGGTCACCCTGGCCGATCCGTGCGGTGCGCCGGATCAGTTCATGGATCGGACCGGTGATGGTGCGGGCAAAGATCATTGCAAGCAACAGTGTGATGCCCAGGACGACCAGCGCGGCAAGGGCAACGTTCCAGCGCTGCTGGTTGAGCTGCCTGAAAATATTGTTGGGCGTGCGCGAGGTGTAGATGACGCCAACAACGCGGTTCTCCAGAATAACCGGCATGGCGGCAAATATCCTGGTGCCGGTGCCACGGCTGATCGAGGCATAGGGCGGCGCAGGTTCATCGGAGATCCGCCTGCGCAAGACGCTGGTGTAGCGGCCGGCAAGGGCTGCCTTGACTTCGGGCACATGAGCCAAGGACTGACCGATCTCACTGCGTCCGGCAATAACGATGCCAAAAGGATCAAGAATACGAAATCCGGCCAGCGTGATCTTTTGCGTCTCGACCAGGAGATGTTGGAGATCGGCACCGATGCCGGCAAATACCGGGTCAACCAGGCGGGCCGGCTTGCGTGCATCGGGGCGCGGCTGCAGCGTTTCGGTCCTGGACAGATCCAGTTGCGGCTCGATCGGGTGATAGCGCTCGAGCGGGTTGCGACGAAGCTGCGGCGGCAACACGATGCCCATCGGGGTAGCAGGTGTCCGGCGGCGTTCGACCTCAGAGGCCATGGTCGATGCAAAGACGGCACTTTGGGCAATCAGCTCACTTTCGGTCTGATGAACCAGCGGGTTCTCATAGACCCTGAAGAACACCAAGCCCGCCAGCGGCAGCACAAGCACCACCAACAAGAGGATAATCGCAATCAGGCTTAACCGGGGACGCCATTTATCTTTGGTCCGCAGCAACATCACGCAGCGGTCTGGCAAGCCCCCAGGCGGAAACCAACGCCGTGAACAGTTTCGATTACATCCTCGCAGCCATGCTCGCCAAGCTTGGCGCGAATCTTGCGGATATGGCTGTCGATGGTGCGGTCAGAGACATGAATGTTGACCGGATAGGCCGCCGTCATGATCTGCTCGCGGTTGAATGTCATGCGCGGGCGTGACAGGACGGTTTTGAGGATTTCAAACTCGATCGCCGTCAGCTTTATCGTTGCGCCGGCAAAGCTTGCCGAATGGTGCGCGGTGTCCAGCACCAGCTCACCATGGCGTAGCGGTGGGGCTTCCTGCGGCCCGCTCGGCGTGCTGGCATTGGTGCGTTTGAGGATAACGCCGACCCGGGCAACAAGCTCGCGCGGGCTGAATGGTTTGGTGACGTAGTCGTCGCCGCCGATTTCAAGACCGAGCACACGGTCAATTTCATCATCGCGGGCCGACAGGAACAAGATCGGCTTTTCCGAGTTGCGACGGATCTGGCGGCATACTTCCAGTCCATCCTTTTCCGGCAGGCCGATATCCAGGACGACAAGATCGGCCGGCTTCTTGTTGAATTGATCGAGTGCCTCGTTGCCGTCCTTGGCGGTGGTCGTTGCATAACCGGCCTTGTCGAGTGCAAAGCAGATCACGTCGCGAATGTGAGGATCATCGTCAACAACGAGTATGTGGTGCATAACTGATGTGTCCGTGTAACCGTGAGACATGAAATCAACGCTCTGGAGAGCTTGCGCTATTGGGTACTCTCGTCAGGCCCGCGGTGTCCAGATATCTTTGCAGCCGGTAACGGCGCAAACTCCACAGACGCCAGTCCTGTTTTTGCCATGATACCGATTGGGCCAAACGGTTGCGGGCAGTGACGAGCGCACGCTTTGATGAGAGGTTATTGGTATGCCGGCGGCCATCTATCCTGGGTGACTTGGAACTGGTTCCAACACGGTCCATCGCCGGAATGGCATAAATGCCAAGCTCATTGAGATAATTTGCATCCAGCCGGTGATCGCCGTCACCGAGTGATCTGGCTACATTGTAGTGCGCAATGACCGAGGCGACATTGACGAAACTTGTCACATAGAGAACCGCCAGAAGCGTGATCAGGTTCATCTCGATCAGCCATCTGTTTGATCTGGCGCGCAGGAGCTTTGCAACGATCAGGACCAAACCGATCAGGACCAACCCCATCCAGATGAAAGCGGCATAGCGCCAGTACGTCAGTGCGTAAGCCTCAATGTAAAGACCGAGCCGTTGGATGGAGAACAGGACCAGAATGACGTTCTGGGCGGTCCAGGCAAGGATCAAAGTGCGCACACGGGTTGAATGTTCTGACTGTGATCCGGGGCGGGTTGCGAACAAAACGAATGCTGCGGCAAGCAGTGCAGTGCAGATCAGCGGATAGGCGCCGCGATGGGCGTATTGGGCGTAGGTCATGCCGTCCGGCAATTCAGCGCCGCCGAGCAGATAGGTGGCATCGAGCCCAATCTGCAGGACGAACAACAGGTTGAACAGCAACAGCGAACGAAAGATTGCCGGCTCGCCGAACAGGTCGTGCCGATCTGGCTCAAGCGCGGCCGGCATGGTGTTCGGGACAACCGGGCCAACCACCCACTTGCGGCCGGCTTTGAACCTGATGAAAGGCCAGCACAGAAGTATCGCAACGACCCAGAACACGATCCGCCAACCATTGAAATTATCGGTAAGTTGGCTCACATCAATCTCGGTCAACCATTTCTCGATCAGGGGATTGGCATTGGAGAACAGCATCAGAAACACCAGGCTGAAGCCAATCGGCACGATCCAGACCGAGACCCCCAGACGCTGGTTGTGGGCTGCATTACGGCGCTTGGCCGCCTTGTGCACGCTGCAAACGTCAAACGGCAGTCTCACCGGTGCCCGCACGATGAACTTGGCAACTCTGTGAAGTGCGGCAAGCAGGGTTTGGCGAAACTGGCGATGCAGGATCAGCACGAATGAGACGATGCCGGCCAGACCCAGGCCGGCGCTCAGGTAGCTGAGATTTTCAACGCTGGGCAACAAGGCAAGGCCCAGAATACTCACGGCTTTGACCAACTGCACGGGTTCAACCTGGACCCGGTTCACCATGGTGACCGCGGCGGCCAGCACCGCAAGAAAGATGGCAAACGTAATGCCGATGTTGTGGCCAAAGAACAGCCAGTCCGCCCACCCGGCAAGCGCGGCAGTGACTGCGGCCTGCCTGTAGAATGGGGGAAAGAATGGCAGCCGTTTGGGCAGAGTCTGCGTGTTTGTTGTCATTGATCAGCGCCGTATTGCTCAGGGTGGGGGGTCAGAATTATCGCAACCCACAGTGCATGGTGGATGTGCAGTCCGCTCAGTAGCCAAGCGGCTTTTTCATGCAAGTGTGTGCAAGTCCTGCACAAAGCAGGCAGGTATCTACCAGTGCAGCCACTTCTTGATGTAGTCTGGCATATCGTCTTCATCGATGCCGGCTTCAGTCTCAACCTGGCCGGCTATCGAAATTCCGGCCTCGGCGACGGTTTCGGGGGTGCCGGAAACCAGCGGGTGCCACCAGGCCAGATCGCGACCTTCCGCGATGGTTCGGTAGGCGCATGAGGCCGGCAGCCACTTCAGTTCCGTCACATTGTCGGCGCTCAGTTTGACGCAATCATCGACCCGGGCATGCCGGTTGGCATAGTCTGTGCATCGGCAGGTACCAGTATTGAGCAATTCGCAGGAAAGAGACGTGTTGTGGATTTCGCCGGTGTCTTCATCTTCAAGTTTGACAAGACAGCAGCGGCCGCAGCCATCACACAGCGATTCCCATTCGGCGGCCGTCATCTCGCGCAATGTCTTACGCTGCCAGAACGGTTTTTGTTGATCAGTGGTCACAGGCGCGCCTTTGCGAATATCGATGCTGATCGTGCACCGTCAACGCGTTTTAACGGCACTTTGGCGACATGTCATATTCCCGCCATCTTGGGTGTCAAGTTGGGTTGTGACCAAACGGTGGAAGACTGTCGGTTACTTTGGGATATGACGAGTGGACGGAGCAACACTGCTCCGGTATTATGATATTTAGTAACCAGTAGAACTAAGGCTTTGGCAAAACTCGATAAAATCAGCGGTTTTCACCGGTTTTTCCTGCGTCTCGACTCGATAGTGAGTACGGGGCTGTTTGAGTTTGCGGACGGTGTGAAACGGGGTTGGGGAGCTTATACATCGTTTTTGGAGCGATTCCGGATATGGGGCCTGAAGCGTGTCATCGTTGATCTGCTTGATGACGCCGCCACATTTGGGCTGATTTTCGCAATCGGCCTGGTCACTTTTGCTCTACCGCCGTTCAGTGGCACTGATGATGTGTGGAACCGCAACCGCCAGTACGCCGTCACCGTCACCGACATAAATGGCGAGATTATCGGTCGGCGCGGAATCCGACAGGATGACGCCATTCCACTTGATGAGATTCCGCCGCACGTAATCAATGCGGTGCTGGCGACCGAGGATGCAAGATTTTACAGTCATTTCGGGCTGGATATCCAGGGCACGATGCGGGCCATGGTGGCAAATGCGAAGGCCAATGATGTCGTCCAAGGCGGTTCAACACTCACACAGCAGCTTGCCAAAAACCTCTTTCTCAGCCCCGAAAGAACGCTCAGGCGGAAGGTTCACGAAGCCTTCCTGGCGCTGTGGATCGAAGCGCGGCTGAGCAAGAAGCAAATCCTGAAAATGTATCTCGACCGTTCCTATCTGGGTGGCGGCAACTACGGCGTCGAGGCGGCAGCACAGTATTATTTCGGCAAGTCGATCCGCGATGTCAGCCTGTCAGAGGCAGCAATGCTGGCCGGTCTGTTCAAGGCACCGTCAAAGTTTGCGCCGCATGTGAACATTGCGAATGCACGCGGCCGTGCCGGAGTCGTGCTCGGCCGCATGCTCGACGTCGGTGCAATCAGTCAGGGTGAGATGTTCCAGGCACAGCGTGAA
Organism: Hyphomicrobiales bacterium; assembly: GCA_013002595.1. Taxonomy (GTDB): domain Bacteria; phylum Pseudomonadota; class Alphaproteobacteria; order Rhizobiales; family Aestuariivirgaceae; genus JABDJG01. The sequence goes on from JABDJG010000122.1 coordinate 15,876, forward strand.
GCCGCCAGCGTCATCAACCAGTCGGATTTCTACAGCCCGGATTATTTCCTCGACTGGGCCTACCGAGAAGCCTTGCAGCTCATCGAAGAGCAAGGACTCCAGAACGACTACGTTGTCGAGGTCAAATCGACCATCGACCCACGAATGCAAAAGTCGGCCCAACGGATCGTCAACGAAATGCTTGATACCGAGGCGGTCAAATATCGGGCCACGCAAGCCGCTCTTGTGACGATGGAACCCGATGGCGCGCTTAAAGCCATCGTCGGTGGCCGGGACTATGAAAACAGCCAGTTCAACCGGGCGACCGATGCGCTGCGCCAGCCTGGCTCAGCCTTCAAGCCGTTTGTTTATCTGGCCGCACTGCGCAACGGCTACAACCCCAATACGATGGTGATCGATGCACCGATCACGATCGGCAGCTGGTCGCCGCGAAACTATTCACATAGATACGCAGGCCGCATTTCCCTGACCAGGGCGCTTGCCAAGTCATACAATACCGTGCCGGTCCGGCTAATGACCAAAATCGGCCGTACGCCGATCATCGAAACTGCCCATCGCGTCGGCATCCAGTCCAACCTGCTGTCAGTGCCGTCGCTACCACTGGGCACAAATGAAGTAACCGTGCTCGATCTGACAACCGGGTATGCGACTTTTGCCAATGGAGGCAAGCTTGCAAAACCCTATACCGTGCTGGAGATGCGCCGGCCGAACGGTGAAGTCATCTATGAGCGCAGCCAGAATGCTGCGCCTGCCGAACAGGTTGTGCCGGAAGAAAAAATCTCAGAGCTGAACTACATGCTCAACAAGGTGGTGACCGAGGGTACGGCACGGCGTGCGAAACTGGGCTTTACCCCGCAGGCCGGCAAGACAGGAACGACGCAGTCTTACCGTGATGCGTGGTTTGTCGGCTTTACGGCACATTATGTTACCGGCGTGTGGTACGGCAACGACGACTTCACGCCGACCAATCGTGCAACCGGCGGCTCGCTGCCGGCGATGACATGGCAGCGGCTCATGTCGGATGCCTTGAAGACAAAGACGGCCCTTGCCCTGCCCGGCATTCCACTCGACAGCAGCTATGCCAAATATATCGCCGAGAAGTCCGGCGAGATCGAATTGTCGCTGGCGCCAACAACTCCGGATGCAAGCGGCGATCCATCTGGCCTGGGTTACCTGAGGCCCGGCGAAACAGACCCTTCCGGCAACGGCGATGTGGTGATCATTCGTCCGCCAAGCCGATCCGATGCCGTCGTGCAGGTTTTGCAGGATATGTTCTCTGTGTTCAAAGACAAGCCGCGCCCCAAGGTACGCCGGCGGCAGAGCAGTGCCAGCGGCCCGCAGATATTCCGGCCATCAAACCGCAAACGGGCCCGCCAGAATACCAAACGTCTTCGCAATCTCATGGATAGCCGGTAAATAGTTTGATGGTGAGGTTCTTGGTACTGATAGGGCTGGCTGGATTGGTCGGCGTATTGTCAGCAAATTATGTCGTTCAGGGACGTGCCGGACTGGTGAACCGTACGTCAGGGCAATGGGTTTGGTGGCCAAACGCCGGTTCGACGGCGATCGATCCTTACACCCGGTTTCATTTCGTAGCTCAAGGCCGATTGCCCATGAGCAAATTCGAGACCTTTGAAATCGAAACGGCGCAGGACAAGTCGGGACGGCCACTGAGTGTGGATTGTATTTATCAGTTGAGCGGACGTATCCCGGAGGCACGCTGGTGGAGTCTTGCCAGTTATGTGCCCGACGGCAACGCTGAGAATACCTCGCCCGAGTTCTCAATGAGTGCCCATGATGTTATCGCTGAAGACGATGGCTCGGTTGTGATCACCATTTCCAACGAGATCCGTGCCGGCAACTGGATAAAGCCGGCAGGCGATGATGAATTCACCATTCTGTTGCGGTTGTACAATCCTGTCAGCGGCCTGGGCAGCGCGGCTGCATTGAGCGGCGAAATGCCCAGCGTAATCCGACAGGACTGCAGATGACCGGGCGAACCTTCTGGGTCATTTCGTTCGTTTTGCTGGTGGTTGCAAGTCACCTGGCTTACGTGTTGTTCGGCACCCGGCTGGATAGCCAGACGTTATATCAGGACCTTGCTGCGGTCACCGGCACCAACAAGCTGAGAGCACTGAGCGGTCCGCAGGCCAGGCAGTTGAGCACAACAAGCGATGGCAAGCTGGTACATGCTGTGTGTGCGTTTGATCTGTCGCAAGGCCCGATCAAGCTGACAGCGAAGTTTCCGGACAATTACTGGTCGGTGAACATCTACTCTTTGCAAGGCGACGTAATCTATACGCTGAATGACCGACAGGCGAACATCGCCAGCCTTTCGATCGTCATTCGCACGGCAGACGGTGGCGTCGAGGAAAATACCGAAGCTGTTCCCGTGCCGGTCGGTTCAAAGGACATTCAGGTTGTGGCAAACACCACGCGTGGACTGGCGGTGTTGCGTAGCTCGTTTGTTCATGAAAAACAGCGCAGGCGGATTGCCGATACTTTGAACACGTCTGAGTGCGGCCGCGTCAAGTCTTAGATCATTTCAATACTGATTGCGCTTTAGGAACGATCGTCGGTGCCGGCACGGGCCCGCGTTGATCTGGTGCGCTTGCGCCTGGCCGGCGGCAACCGGTCCGATAACGAAAACTCACCACGTTCGATGCGGATGCCCGGAAAGATCAGCACCTCAGCTGATTTGCCCTTTTTCTTGCGCTTTGCCGGGCGCACCTTTGCTACCGGAAATTCCAAAACCTCAGCCATCGCCTATGCCCTCTTTGCAAACTGTCAACACGCAACAGCATGATCGCGATTAGAGCCGGGCATGGTTAATAAAGGGCTAAAAAGTGTCTCATTCGATTGCATCATCTTCCAAAAGCCCGCTGCCGGAGGGATCGTCGATGTCAACGACCCAAATATCGGGATCTATGCTTGCTTGACGGGCGATGAACTGGTCAACCTGTGCCTGGTCAACGACCTGCCCCTCGAACAAGGCCTGCCAGCGCCTGCGCCCCACATCATCGTATGCCGGTCCCGGTGGCGGGCCGTAGGCGCTCAACTTATCGTCTTCTCGCCGCACCACGATGAACACCGAGCCGGCCTCGGAGGCACCTTTGCGGGCGATTGCGCACATCAAGCCTTCAGCGAAGCATCGCCGCAGATGCGCCTTGACCCAGACTTCTGTCTTTACGGCGATTTTATTCGACCTGGGACGTTTTGGCTGGCGCCAGCCGATTGAGCAACGCCGGCGAGAGTTGACCGTCAGCCGGCAGGCGCATGTCGGCCTGGAATTGACGGATTGCCTCAGTCGTCTTGGTTCCGGCCTTGCCGTCGATCGGTCCGGGATCATACCCCAGCTTTTGCAGTTGCCGCTGCGCCCGTTCGACAGATTTGGTATCTATCGCCGGCGCAATGCTTCCGGTTGCCGTGGTTGCCTGGTGAATGTGATGAAGATATTGCAGATGTTCAAGAAATTGCGGGTCTGGCTTGCCGGACAACGCCAGACGGTAGCGGCGCTGGAACCGCATGATGGCAGTGCGTGTATCGTGTCCAAGACGCCCATCGACCGCACCTGTGTAGGCGCCGAGATCAGCCAATTGCCGCTGAGCCTTCAATACGGCAGCGTCGGCCGCTGGGCGATTGGCGGTGTGATCGACCGGCGCAGGCTGAACACTCACCCGGGTGTGGCCCATATTGTTGGCTGGCTGGTTGACATTGAGTACAGAGAACAGCTTATCCAGCCTGGTAGAGTCAGCGCTGATCGATATCCGCGATTCCGAATACACCCTGGAATGCTGGGCAAAGACCGCATTATGAATGATAGCGCCTGAAACCACTGCTATAGACAAGGCGCAGAACACCGTTGAAAATCTGCTCCGCCCGGTCTTTTCGGTGTCATTCATCTGCATCTGTACAACTTTACTACCGGATCGATGAGTCTGGATCCGGTTTTGCTCTGCCTGTTCACGGCGTTGATTATGTCGGTAAACCAGAAATTAGCGGGCGAGCGTTAACGAGTTGTGAACTTTGCCCGCCGCTTTGGCGATTACAGACACCTGAAAAGAACCGATCAGTACCGCCCATCGAGTTTCGAGGATGCGAGCATAAAGCATATATATTTCAGTATGTTAAGTTACGCCACCTGGCCAATTGATTAAAACTTTACCATTTCCGTTCACACAGCAGAAACGTGCAGTCGTTAAAGTTTGCCCATTGATG